>DASTMB010000016.1 GCA_035714365.1 Mycobacteriales bacterium
CGGGCAGGGCTCGCGAGGGGGTGGGGTCGTGAGACCACGCCTCACGTTCCGGGGTCGGACCCGCCGCCCCGGAACCGGCGCAGCAGCAGCGCCGCCCCGACGAGCACGACCGCGACGACACCGAGGACGGCCGGCAGGCCGGTCTGCGCGAGAGGCTCCACGGCGCGCACGCTACGCCGTTCAGATGCCCGGGTCCGCCAGTCGCAGCGAGTTGAGCCGGGTCTCGGTCGCGTCGATCTGCGCGACGACCGACGCGACCGACGGCGGCACCGGCACGTCGCGGTCGCTGTACAGGAAGACGTTGAGGACCTCGTTGGCGCCGACCTGGAGGCCGCGCTCGACGCAGAACTCCCCCAGCGCGAACTCCCAGGAGAACACCCCGCCGGACTCGTCGTCGGCGACGTGGCAGTAGTAGGTCAGGAACCGGTTGCCCTGCAACGCGTAGTGGCGCACGCCGCCGCGCCCCGCCGACTGGAACACGAAGCCGATCGACTCCAGGTCGTCCACGAACGCCACGCGCGTCTCCTTCAGCGGCGCCGGATCCGGGCGTCCACGCCGTTGACCACATCGTGCACCGGCTCGCCCGTGACGGCGCGGCGGAGGTTCTCCTGCACCGCGACCGCGATCCGCAGCCGCGCCTGCACCGTCGCGCCCGCGCCGTGCGGCGACAGCAGCACCCGCTCGTGCCGCAGCGGCGAGCCCTCCGGCAACGGCTCCCTCTCGAACACGTCGAACGCCGCTCCCAGCAGCCGCCCCTCGTCCAGCAGCCGCACCACCGCGGCCTCGTCCACGATGCCGCCGCGGGCGGCGTTGACCAGGACGGCGCCCTGCGGCAGCGCCCGCAGCCGTTCCTCGGTCAGCAGGCCGCGCGTCTCGTCGCCCAGCGCCACTACGACCACCAGCACGTCGCTCGTCGCCAGCAGGTCGTCCAGGCTCGCGAACGCCGCGTCGGCGCGTGGCGTGCGGGTCCAGTAGCGGACCGCGCAGCCGAGCGCGCGGAACCGTTCCGCGCAGGCCGCCCCGATCGCGCCGTACCCGACCAGGCCGACCCGCCGCCCGGTCAGCTCCAGCGACCCGCGCGCGGCGAGCTCGAGCTGCGGCCACCGCCCGGCCCGCACCTCCGCGTCGGCCCACAGCAGCGAACGGCTCACCGCCAGCGCGGCGGCCAGGCACCACTCGGCGACGCCGACGGCGTTGACGCCGGCGGTGTTCGCGACGGGGATGCCGCGCTCCGCGCACGCCGCGAGGTCGATGTGCTCGACGCCGACCGTCGGCTGCTGCACGAACGCCAGCCGCGGCGCCGCCGCCAGCAGGTCGCGGTCGACCCGCAGCAACGCCGTGAAGTCGCCGAGCAGCAGGTCCGCCTCCGCGACGGCCGCGCGGGCGCCGTCGGGGGTGCGTTCCTCCGGCACGACGACGTCGACCGGCAGGTCCGGCGCGAAGCCGCGCACCGCCTCCGCGGGCATCGGCACCAGCGCCGCCAGCGTCCACCGTTCGCGCGTCACGCTCCGCGACCCTAGCCACCCGCGCCCCGACCCCGCGCTACTGGTGGGTAGCGACGGCGCCGTTCACCGGGTGCGCAGGTCGCCGAGCCGCTACTCACCAGTAGCGCCGTTCGCGGCGGCGGGCGCGGGTGAGTCGTCACACTTGTCACATGCGTCACAAGCGCATAACGTCGTCACTGCGGCAGGGGAAGGCCGCCTCGCGCCAGCGTGCGTCCGCCCGGGACGCGCCCCGACGACTTCGAGGCTCCGGCTGATGACCGAGACCCCCCGTATCCGTTCCCTCGTGCGTGTCCTGCTCGTCCCGACGCTGCTCGCGCTCGTGGTGGGTGCGGCGGCGGGCGGGCCCGGCTGGATCCGGGTCAAGCGCGGCGACACCCTCTCCGAGCTGGCGGTGCGCTACCACACGAGCGTCGCGGCGCTGCGCGAGCTGAACCACCTCGGCGGCAACAACCTCATCTTCGAGGGCCAGCTCCTCCGCGTCGGCCGGGTCCCGGTCGTGGCGAAGGCGGCGCCCCGGCAGGCGGCGCTGCGCCGCATCGAGGTGACCTACGTCGTGCGCCCCGGGGACGGCGTCTACCGGATCGCGACGCACTTCCACGCCGACCCGCGCTGGCTCGCCAAGCGCAACAACCTGCCGAGGTCGCTGGTCGTCCACCCCGGGCAGCGGCTCGTCGTCGGCAGCGTCATGGTGCGGCCCGGTGCCGCGCGGGCGGCGGCGCCGCAGCGCGTGTCGAAGGCGTACGTGCGTTCGCTGATCGTGCGCGAGGCGCGGGCGGCGGGCGTGCCGGTCGACCTGGCGCTGGCGCTGGCCTACAACGAGTCCGGGTTCCAGCAGCACGTCGTGAGCAGCGTCGGCGCGGTGGGCGCGTTGCAGGTGATGCCGGGCACCGGCGCGTGGGTGTCGAAGTACCTCGTCGGCCGGCCGCTGGACCTGCGCCGCGCGGAGGACAACGTCACGGCCGGCGTGCGCTACTTCGCGATGCTGCGGCGCATCGCGGGCCGCGACGACCTGGCCCTGGCCGGCTACTACCAGGGCCTCGCGTCGGTGCGCGCCAAGGGCATGTACGACGACACCAAGGCGTACGTCGCGAACATCCTCGCGCTGCGCCACCGCTTCGCGGGGTGACCCCATCCCTACACTCGCAGGCGTGGACACCTCGACCGCCGACCCGCTGATCGGGACGGTGCTCGACGGCCGGTACCGGCTGGACGCGCGGATCGCGCGCGGCGGTATGGCCACGGTCTACCAGGGCTTCGACACGCGGCTGGACCGCCCGGTCGCGGTCAAGGTGATGCACCCGGCGCTGGCCGAGGACGACGCGTTCGTGGACCGGTTCCGGCGGGAGGCGAAGGCCGCGGCGCGGCTGTCGCACCCGGCCGTCGTCGCCGTCTACGACCAGGGCGAGGACGGCGGCCGCGTCTACCTCGTGATGGAGCACGTCGAGGGCCGCACGCTGCGCGAGCTGATCCGCGAGCACGGGCGGCTCTCCCCGCAGCAGGCGCTCGACGTGACCGCCGGCGTGCTGGAGGCGCTCGCCGCCGCGCACGCGGCGGGCCTGGTGCACCGCGACGTGAAGCCGGAGAACGTCCTCGTCTCCCCCACCGGCACCGTCAAGGTCGCCGACTTCGGGCTGGCCCGGGCGATCGAGGCGACGCACCACACGGTCGCCGACGGGACGTTGCTCGGCACCGTCGCGTACCTCGCGCCCGAGCAGGTCGCGACCGGCGCGGCCGACCCGCGCAGCGACCTGTACGCGCTGGGGGTGGTGCTGTTCGAGCTGCTGACGGGGACGGTGCCGTTCACCGGCGGGACGCCGCTCGCGGTGGCGTACCGGCACGTCAACGAGGACGTCCCCCCGCCGTCGTCCGTCGCCGACGGCGTGCCGCGCGTCGCCGACAACGTCGTGCTGGCCGCGACGCGCAGGGACGCGGACGAGCGGTACCCGGACGCGCAGGCGATGCTCTCGGCGGTGCGGCGAGCGCGTTCGGCGCTCGGCAACGCCGACACCGCCGTCGTGCGGCTGGACGAGGCGCCGACGCTGATCACGACGCTGCCCGCCACCCCGCCGCCACCCCCGGCCGTCCCGGTGACGGCGACGGCCGCGAAGCAGCGGCGGCCGAAACGGCGGCGCGGGGTGCTGGTGTTCTGGGCGGTCGCGCTCGTCGTGCTGCTGCTCGCCGGCGCGACCGGCTGGTGGCTGGCGACCGGGCGGTTCGCCCGCACGCCGAGCCTGGTCGGCCTGACACCCCTCGCGGCGACCAACGTCGCGAGGGAGCACGGCCTCAAGGTGCACGCGGCCGACCCGGTGTTCAGCGACGCGGTGCCGGCGGGGCAGGTCGCGGCGCAGGAGCCGGGGCCCGGGTCGCGGCTCAAGCGCGGCAGCCTGGTCGTGCTGCACCTGTCCCGCGGCGTGCGCACCGTCACCGTGCCGGACGTCCGCGGCAAGACCGAGCAGGAGGCCAAGGCGCTGCTCAAGGCAAGCGAGATCGGCGTCACCGCCGTGGCCCGCCGCTACGACGAGACGGTGCCGCGCGACCGCGTCATCGGCGCCTCGCTGGCGCCGGGCGCGAAGGTCCGCCACGGCGCCACCGTGACGCTGACCGTGAGCGACGGCCCCGCCCCCGTGGCGGTGCCGGACGTGCGCGGCCGGGCCGTCGGCGACGCGACCCGCGCGCTCACCGCGGCGGGCCTCCAGTACACCGTGACGACCGAGTACAGCGACACCGTGCCGCGCGACCAGGTCATCGACCAGACGCCGCGCGCGGGCGACGTGCCGCGCGGGACCCGGGTGGCGTTGCGGGTCTCCAAGGGGCCGGAGACGGTCACCGTGCCGGAGCTGCGCGGCGACACCGTCGAGCACGCGACGGCCGCGCTGCGCGCGCTGGGGCTGACCTGGCAGGTGCAGCACGTGCGCAACGGCCACGGCGACGTCGTGCTCGACCAGGACCCGCAGCCGGGCGCGCGCGTGCGCGTCGGCACGCGCGTCACGATGGTGGCGTTCTAGCGGGTCCCCCTACGCGTCGCGGTGCCCGTAGGCGCAGCGGTGCGCGCCGGGCACGATCAGGTGCCCCGCGACGCAGACGTGCTCGCGCTTGGCGCCGGTGTGCAGCAGCCGCTTGAGGACGGAACGTTCCGGCTGCGTCGCGACCCGCTGCTCGTCCGGGCGCATCCAGCTCTTGTCCATGACCACCCTCCCGTGGCCGCAGGGTACGCCCGACCTCACCGCGGCGGAAGGACCGCCGCGCCTCGCGGCGCCGTCGGCTAGCCTCCTGCGCGTGCCGCCCCGCAAGCCTTCCCCCGTGGGCGCCCACATCTTCGTCGCCGGCGGGCTCGCCAAGGTGGGCCTGCCGTACGCGCGGGAGATCGGCGCCGAGGTCGTCCAGGTGTTCGTCTCCAACCCGCGCGGCTGGGCGGCGACGCCCGGCGACCCGGCGCAGGACGCGGCGTTCCGCGACGGCTGCGGCGAGTCCGGGATGGCCGTCTACGTGCACGCGCCGTACCTCGTGAACTTCGGCTCCCCCACCCCCGCGACGCTGGAGAAGTCGGCGGCGTCGCTGCGGCACGCGCTGCGCCGCGGGCGGGAGCTCGGCGCGCGCGGCGTCGTCGTCCACGCCGGCTGCGAGGTCGTCGGCAACGGCTACGACAACGCCATGGCGCAGGTCCGCGAGCACCTCCGCCCCATCGCCGACGGGCTGCGCGACGGCGACCCGGACCTGCTCGTGGAGCTCACGGCGGGCGGTCGTGGCTCGCTCTGCGCGACGCCCGAGGCGATCCCCGCCTACCTCGACGCGCTCGGCGGCCACGAGAAGGTCGGCGTCTGCGTCGACACCTGCCACGCCATGGCCGCGGGCCACGACCTGGCCCGCCCGGGCGGGCTGCGGTCGTTCCTGTCGGCGGTCGCGCGCCACGCCGGACGCGGGCGGCTGCGCCTCGTGCACGCCAACGACTCCAAGGACCCGGTGGGCTCCGGCCGCGACCGCCACGAGGTCATCGGGAAGGGCACGATCGGGCTGGACACGTTCCGCGAGCTGTTCGTGCACCCCGCCATGAAGGGCGTGCCGATCCTCATGGAGACGCCGGGCGTCGCCGCCGAGCACCGGCGCGACCTGCGGGCGCTGAAGCGGCTGCGCACCGAGGCGCTGGCCCGGTGATCAACGTCCGGTGGGCGGCGTTCGACGACCTGCCGCCGCGCACGCTCTACGCGATCCTGCGGCTGCGCATCGCCGTCTTCGCGGTCGAGCAGTGGTGCGTCTACCAGGACCTGGACGACCGCGACCAGGACGCGCGGCACGCCTGGGTCGAGGAGGACGGCCGGGTGCTGTCGTACCTGCGGGTGCTCGGCTCCCCCGGCGCCGAGGTGGTCGGCCGCGTCGTCACCGCGCCGGACGCGCGCGGCCGCGGTCTCGGCCGCCTGCTGATGGCGGACGCGCTGGCGCGCTGCGCCCGCCCGGTGCGCATCGAGGCGCAGTCGTACCTGCTCGGCTGGTACGGCGCGTTCGGCTTCGAGCCCTGCGGGCCGGAGTACCTGGAGGACGGCATCCCGCACACCCCGATGGTGCTCGCGGCGGACCGGTAGGTTCCTCGCGTGGTCGTGGTGATGAAGACCGGCGCGGCGCCGGACGAGATCGACGCGGTGGTGCGCGTCGTCACCGACGTGGGCGGCAGCGCGTTCGTCTCCCGCGGCGTGACGCGGACCATCGTCGGGCTGGTCGGCGACATCGCGCTGTTCCAGACGCTGAACCTCGGCGCGCTGCCCGGCGTGTCCGAGGTCATCCGCATCTCGCAGCCGTTCAAGCTGGTGTCCCGGGAGAGCCACCCGGCGCCGTCCACCGTGCTCGTCGGCGGCGTCCCGATCGGGCCGGAGACCGCGACGCTGATCGCCGGGCCGTGCGCGGTCGAGACGCCGGAGCAGACGCTCGAGGCGGCGCGGATGGCGCAGCGCGCGGGGGCGGCGCTGCTGCGCGGCGGGGCGTACAAGCCGCGCACGTCGCCGTACGCGTTCCAGGGCCTCGGCGAGGCCGGGCTGCGCATCCTCGCCGACGTGCGCGCCGAGGTCGGGCTGCCGGTCGTGACGGAGGTGGTGGAGGCGGGTGACGTCGACCTCGTCGCGTCCTACGCCGACATGCTCCAGATCGGCACCCGCAACATGCAGAACTTCTCGCTGCTCCAGGCCGCCGGCGCCTGCGGCAAGCCGGTGCTGCTCAAGCGCGGCCTTAACGCCACCATCGAGGAGTGGCTGATGGCGGCGGAGTACGTCGCCCAGCGCGGCAACCTGCACATCGTGCTCTGCGAGCGCGGGATCCGGACGTTCGAGACGGCCACCCGCAACACCCTCGACGTGAGCGCCGTGCCGGTCGTGCACTCGCTGTCGCACCTGCCGGTGATCGTCGACCCGTCGCACGCCGGCGGGCGCCGCGACCTGGTCGTGCCGCTCGCGCGGGCCGCACTGGCGGCCGGCGCCGACGGCGTGATCGTGGACGTGCACCCGCACCCGGAGGCGGCGCTGTGCGACGGGCCGCAGGCCCTCGTCGACGACGACCTGACCGAGCTCGCCGAGGCGGTGCGGACCATCCCGCCGCTGCTCGGCAGGCGGCCCGCTACAGCACCCGCCTGAGCGCCGCGATCGCGGCGTCGACGGCCGCGTCGTCCGCGTCGAGGTGCAGCACCATGCGGACCCGGCGCGCGCCGACGACGCTGACCAGCAGCCCTTCCTCGCGCGCCCGCGCCGCGAACGCCGCGCCGTCCAGCGCGTGCTTGGTGAGGTCCAGGGAGACGATGGTCGTCTCGACCAGCGTCGGGTCGACGGTGTCCGGCGCCAGGTCCGCGCACGCCGCCGCGATCCGCTGGGCGCGGGCGTGGTCGTCGGCGAGGCGTTCGACGTGGTGGTCGAGGGCGTGCAGGCAGGCGGCGGCGAGGATGCCGGCCTGGCGCATGCCGCCGCCGAGCCGGCGGCGGACCGCGCGCCCCTCCGCGAGCACGGCCGCGGACCCGACGACCGCGGAGCCGACCGGCGCGCCGAGGCCCTTGGAGAAGCAGACCGACAGCGTGTCGAACAGCCCGCCGTACGTCTCGAACGCCGTGCCGCTGGCAACGGCGGCGTTCCAGATGCGGGCGCCGTCGCAGTGCAACGCCGCGCCGTTGGCGGTCGCGACCTCGCGCAGCGCCTCGAGCGTGGAGAGCGGGTAGACGGCGCCGCCGCCGCGGTTGTGCGTCTGCTCGACGGCGATCGCCCGGGTGACGACGGTGCCGAGGCCCGGCGGGCGGACCTGCTCCGCGACCGCGGACGGCTCCAGCAGGCCGCGGGCGGAGACGATGGTGCGGGTCTGGATGCCACCGTGCTGGGCGGCGCCGCCGCCCTCGTACGACACGATGTGCGCGTCCGCGTCGAGCAGCAGCTCCTCGGCGGGCGGCACGAGCAGCCGGATCGCGAGCTGGTTGCCCATGGTGCCGCTCGGCACGAACAGTGCCGCCTCGTGCCCGAACATCCCCGCGACGCGCTCCTCGAGGCGTCGTACCGTCGGGTCCTCGCCGTAGACGTCGTCGCCGACGTCGGCCGCAACCATCGCGGCCCGCATGGCGTCGGTAGGACGGGTGACGGTGTCGCTGCGCAGGTCCACGAGGTTCACGGCTCTAAGGTAAACGAGCCTGAAGGAGGGCTCCCCAGTCATGTCCCGGTCCCGTGCGCGGGTCGGCGTCAGCGCCGACGCGTTCGTCGCGGTCGTGCGCGCCTACGCCGACCGCGTGCACGACGACGTCCGCCGTCTCGGCTGCTCCGCGGCCGAGGCCGCCGAGGTCGTCGAGGCGAGCGCGCTGTCCCTGGCCGAACGCCTCCGTACCCGCCCGCACGAGGTCCCGGACCTGGTCGGCGCGTGGTTCCGCGACGCGCGGCACTACGCCGACCGGATCGCCCGCGGCCGCGACGCGGAGCCGGAGGACCTGGAGGCCGGCGAGGGCATCGTGCGGCGGTCGGAGGACGACGCGGCGGCCCGCAACGCCCTGGCGCAGCTCGGCGAGCGGGACCGGGTGGCGTTGCTGCTGCGGGACGCGTACGACCTGCCGTACCTGTCCGCCGGCGTCGCGCTCGGCACCGACGCGGAGGTCGCCGGCTGCGTGGTGGCGCGGGCGCGGCTGCGGTTCCTGGCGCTGGCGGCCGGCGAGGCGCCGGCCGAGCCGGAGGGGCACGACGAGGAGCTCGCCACGACGGCCCGCCTCGCCGACGGCCAGCTCGCGCCGGAGGCGGTCGCCGCGGCCGAGCGGCACGTCGCGAAGTGCGCGACCTGCGGCCCGCTGCTCCCCGCGCTGCGGGAGGCGCGCCGCCTGCTGACCGGCCTCGCCATCCTCGCGATGAGCGACGCCGACCGCGACGCGCTCATCGCCCGCGCGGCGGCCGTCGCCGAGCGCGTCCTGCCCAGCGCCGAGGAGGTCGCCGCCGCCGTGGCGCGCCGCGACGCGCCGCCGCGCGTCGTGCCGCTGACCGCCGTCGCCGCCAGCCTCGGCGGCGCCCTCGTCGCGGGCGTGCTCGTCGCGCTCGCCACCGGCAGCGGCCCCACCAGCCCGGCCCGCGCCGTGCCCACGCTCGACGTCGAGACCCCGACGCCGACCCCCACGCCCACCTCCGCGTCGCCGACGCCGACCCCCACGCCGACCGTCACCACCACGCCGACGCCGACCGTCACCACGACCTCCTCCGCGTCGCCGACGCCGACCCGCACCAGGACGCGGTCGGCCACCCCCACCGCCACCTACACGGCCGTGCCCGGCAACGAGCGGATCGCGTTGAGCCAGACCTCCGGGCGCAACGGCACCCCCGTCCAGGTGACCGGCACCGGCTGGCCCGCCGGGCAGACCGTGCACCTGACCTACGACGGGCCGCTGGGGCCGACCGGGCAGGAGGCGGACGTCTCGGTGCGCGACGACGGGACGTTCGTCGCGACGATCGTCTGCTACGACCGGCAGAACATCCCCGGCCCGCACACCGTCCGCGCGCGCACCGGGTCGTTCTCGTCCCAGGCGACGTTCACCGCGACCTGAGCATCTCCGCGACGAGGAACGCCAGCTCCAGGCTCTGGCCGGTGTTGAGGCGCGGGTCGCACGCCGTCTCGTACCGGTCGGCCAGGTCGGCGTCGGCGACGTTCTCCGCGCCGCCGAGGCACTCGGTGACGTCCTCGCCGGTCAGCTCGACGTGCACGCCGCCCGGCCAGGTGCCGAGCGCGCGGTGCACCTCGAAGAAGCCACGGCACTCGTCGAGGATCCGGTCGAACTGCCGGGTCTTGTAGCCGCTCGCCGACTCGATCGTGTTGCCGTGCATCGGGTCGCATGCCCACACGACGGTGCGCCCCGCGTCGCGGACCGCCTCGACCAGCGGCGGCAGCAGGTCGCGCACCCGGTCCGCTCCGAGCCGCGTCACGAACGTCAGCCGCCCCGGCTCGTCCGCCGTGTCCAGCGCCTCCGCCAGCCGGACCGCGTCCGCCGGCGCCGCCGACGGCCCGAGCTTGACGCCCACCGGGTTGAGGACGTTGCGCAGCAGGTCGACGTGCGCGCCGTCGAGGGAGCGGGTGCGCTCGCCGATCCAGAGCATGTGGCCGCTCGTGGCGACGTGCTCGCCGGTCGCCTCCTCGCGGCGGACCAGCGGCCGCTCGTAGTCGAGCAGCAACGCCTCGTGCGAGGCGTACAGCTCGACCTCCTGCGCCGTGGGCATCGCGGCCAGGTCGATGCCGCAGGCGCGCATGAAGTCCAGCGCGCGCTCGATCTCGCCGGCCAGCGCCTCGTACCGCCGCCCGGCGCTGCTGCGGCGGACGAAGTCCTTGTTCCACGAGTGGACCTGCCGCAGGTCGGCGAAGCCGCCCGTCGCGAACGCGCGCAGCAGGTTCAGCGTCGACGCCGCCTGGTGGTACGCGCGCACCATCCGCCGCGGGTCCGGCGTGCGCGCCGCCTCCGTCGGGGCCAGGTCGTTCACCGCGTCGCCCCGGTAGCTCGGCAGCGTCACGCCGTCGCGCACCTCCACCGCGCTGCTGCGCGGCTTCGCGAACTGCCCGGCGATCCGCCCGACCTTCACCACCGGCACGCTCGCGGCGTAGGTCAACACCACCGCCATCTGGAGCAGCGTCTTGAGCTTGTCGCGGATCGCGTCCGCCGACAGCGCCGCGAACGTCTCCGCGCAGTCGCCGCCCTGGAGCAGGAACGCCTCGCCCCGCTCCACCGCCGCCAGCCGCGACCGCAGCGTCCGGCACTCCCCCGCGAACACCAGCGGCGGCATCCGGCGCAGCTCGTCGACCGCCTCCGCGAGCGCGGCGGCGTCCGGCCAGGCGGGCTGCTGCGCGGCGAGGAGCTCGGTCACGGCCCCGAGCCTAATCGCCGGGTGTGCGGCCCCGGAGGCCGGGTACGGCGACCCACGACGCAGTACCGACGCACGGCAAAGGAGCCGACATGGGTGACAGCACCGTCACGAGCAACCTGTTCTACGACCTCGTGAGCATCCAGTACCACGCGCTCAAGGGGCAGGAGCTCTACCAGCGCTTCGCCAAGGACGCGCAGGGGCAGCAGGAGATCGCCCAGTTCTTCGAGCAGATCCGCGAGCAGGACATCCAGCGCGCGCAGACCTGCCACCAGCTCCTCGCCCAGCTCTCCGGCACCGGTGCCGGCGGCGGCCAGGGCGGCGGGACGGCCGAGCCGTACCCGACGGACGGCCAGACGGCCGGTACCACGCAGGGCCAGATGGCCGGTTCCACGGGTTCGAGTGGGCAGACCGGGGTCTGACGAGGCACACTAGCTAACGGACGGCCGGCGCTTGTAGGGGGCGCCGGCCGTCTCTTTATGTCTCCACACCCGTTCCCGCGTACCTTCGAGACGCGGACGAGGGTTCGGCTCCCCACGAACGGCGGCGACGATGCGGCTGCTCCTCACGTCCGGTGGCGTCACCAACCCCAGCATCAACGACGCGCTGGTCGGCCTGCTGGGCAGGCCTATCGCCGACTGCGACGCCCTCTGCGTCCCGACCGCGCAGTGGGGACACCCCGTGTGCGGGCCGGTGTCCGTGCGCGGCTTCGTGAGCGGCACCCCGCCCTGGGACGGGATGACCAGCCTGCCGTGGAAGTCGCTGGGCGTCCTCGAGCTGACCGCGCTGCCCACGATCGGTGCGGAGCGGTGGGTCCCGTGGGTCCGGGATGCCGACGTGCTCCTGGTCGACGGCGGAGACGCGACGTACCTCTGCCACTGGCTGCGGGAGTCCGGCCTGGCCGACCTCCTGCCGACGTTGCCCGACACCGTGTGGGTGGGGGTGAGCGCCGGGAGCATGGTGCTGACGCCACGCATCGGCGCCGACTTCGTCCGGTGGCCGTCCGCGCAGGGCGACGCCACTCTGGGCGTGGTCGACTTCTCAATCTTCCCGCACCTCGACGGCTTCCCGGAGAACACGCTCGCCGACGCGGAGCGCTGGGCCGCCGGCATCGGGGGTCCCGCCTACGCGATGGACGACCAGACCGCCGTCGTCGTGCGGGGCAGCAGGGTCGAGGTCGTCTCAGAGGGTCGCTGGCAGTTCTTCCCCGGCTAGGGAGGGACACCGGGACCCTCTCCGAGGGTTTCGTCCACAGGCTGGTGCAGCCGTCCACAGATGCCGTTCGCGGGGCTGTCCCGGGACTCCCCCGCCGGTTGACTCGGGCCATGGCAGGCGGACGGGCGCCGGGTGGCGCGAGGAGGTCACGGCTGGTGCGGCTGGCCGTGTTCGGGGCGGGGGCGGCGTCGGTACCGTTCCTGATCGTGGAGCTGTTCGTGTGGGCGCGCACCGGCGGGTACGTCGGCGTTCCCGCGCTGCTCGGCGGCGGCGACCTGCTGCCGTCGGTGGCGCTGCTCGCGGGGCAGGGGCTGGCGGATGCCTACGCGCTGCCGCGCCGGGCCCGCGCGCACCCACGCTGGCCGGGGCTCGTCGGCGCGTGCTGGTTCCTCCTCGCCGCCACCTGCGTGACGTTCGTGGTGCCGTACAGCGGCGGAGCGGGATCGGCGCCGCGGGTCGCGGTGGCGTCTCTCGTGCTGCTGGGGCTGGTCGCGACGGCGTCGGCGCTGGTACTGGTGCTGGACCTGTAGGGAGGAGATCGCTGTGTTCGCGGACGTCGTCTTCTTCGGGACCATGGCCGTCTGCGCCGTGGTGACGGTCGTGCTGATCTGGGTGATCCACGACCTGCGCGTGGAGCGCCGGGCGGAGCGCGAGAGGTTCGCGCCCTACTGGTTCGCGGACGCGGATCAGCCGAAGAACACCTCGGCCTCGGCGTAGAGGTCCGGCGTCACGAGCTTCAGCTCCTTCGTCGCCTCGGCCAGCGGCACCAGCTCGATCCGGGTGCCGTGCAGGGCGGTCATCGTGCCCCACTCGCCCCGGTGCGCGGCGTCGATCGCGTGCAGGCCGAACCGCGTCGCCAGCACCCGGTCGTACGCCGTCGGCGTGCCGCCGCGCTGGATGTGGCCGAGGACGGTGGCGCGGGCCTCGCGGCCGGTGCGCGAGCGGATCTCCTCCTCGAGTCGCTGCCCGATCCCGGAGAGCCGGACGTGGCCGAACGCGTCCAGCTCGCCCTCCTTGACCGCCATGGTGCCCTCGACGGGCGTGGCGCCCTCGGCGACGACGACGATCGGCGCGTAGTGCGTCTGGTAGCGGTGCTCGATGTACTCGCAGACCTTCGCGACATCGAACGGCCGCTCCGGGATGAGGATGACGTTGGCGCCGCCGGCGAGACCGGCGTGCAGCGCGATCCAGCCGGCGTGGCGGCCCATGACCTCGACGATGAGCACCCGGTGGTGCGACTCGGCGGTGGTGTGCAGCCGGTCGATCGCCTCCATGGCGATGTTCACGGCGGTGTCGAAGCCGAACGTGTAGTCGGTGGCGTTGAGGTCGTTGTCGATGGTCTTGGGGACGCCGACGACGTGGACGCCCTCCTCGTGCAGCCGGTTGGCGACGCCGAGCGTGTCCTCGCCGCCGATCGCGATGAGCGCGTCGATGCCGTTGTCCGCCAGCGTCGCCTTGATGCGCTCGACGCCGCCGTCGACCTTGAACGGGTTGGTGCGCGACGAGCCGAGGATGGTGCCGCCGCGGGGCAGGATGCCGCGCACGTCGGCGACGCCGAGCGGCGCCAGATCGCCCTCGATCGGGCCGCGCCACCCGTCGCGGAACCCCGCGAACTCGTGGCCGTAGGTCTCCACGCCCTTGCGCACGACCGCCCGGATGACGGCGTTGAGGCCGGGGCAGTCGCCGCCTCCGGTGAGCACTCCGATCCGCATGCGGCGAGCCTATTAGGGTCGGCCGCATGACGTTCTCGATCGTGGCCAGGCAGGGCGGGCAGTGGGGCGTCGCGGTGGCGTCGAAGTTCCTCGCGGTGGGCGCGTACGTTCCCGCCGGGCGGGCCGGCGCGGGCGCGCTGGCGACGCAGGCGATGGCGAACCTCGCGTACAAGGCGGACGGCCTGGCGCTGCTCGCGGAGGGCCGGGAGGCGGCGGCGGTGGTCGCCGCGCTGACCGGGCCGGACGAGGAACGCGAGCACCGGCAGGTGGGCGTCGTCGGCACCGGCACCGCCGCGAGCTACACGGGCGGGAAGTGCATCCCGTGGGCCGGTCACCGCACCGGCGACGACTACGCGATCCAGGGGAACTGCCTGGCCGGCCCGGGGGTCGTCCAGGAGGCCGAACGCGCCCTCGCCCGGGCGGACGGGCCGCTGGCGCGGCGGCTGCTGGCGGCGCTGGCGGCCGCGGACGCGGCGGGCGGCGACAAGCGCGGCCGGCAGAGCGCGGCGCTGCTCGTGGTCGAGCACGCGGGCGGCTACGGCGGCGGCTCCGACGTGGTGATCGACCTGCGCTGCGACGACTCCCCCGCGCCGGTGCCCGAGCTGGCCCGGCTGCTGGACCTGCACGACCTGTACTTCGGCAAGCCGGACCCGGCGACGCTGCTGCCGTGGGACGAGGTGGCCGGCGAGGTCGGCGACCTGCTGAAGCGGCTCGGCTACGACGGCGACGAGGCGTTCGAGCAGTGGCTCGGGACGGAGAACTACGAGGAGCGCCACGTCCCCGGCAGGATCGACCCGGTGGTGCTCGGGAAGCTGCGCGAGCAGGCCGCACCCGCATGAGCGCGGTCCTCGCGATCGACGCCGGCACGACCGGCGTCACGGCGCTGGTCGTCGGCGAGGCGGGCGACGTGCTGGCGCGCGGGTACCGCGAGTTCCCGCAGCACTTCCCGCGCCCAGGCTGGGTGGAGCACGAGCCGGACGAGATCTGGCACGCCGTGCTCGCCGCCTGCCGCACGGCGCTCGCGACGGCGCCGGTGCCGCCAGTCGCGGTCGGCGTCACCGACCAGCGCGAGACGGCGGTGCTGTGGGACCGGGCGACGCTGCGCGCGCCGCGCCGCGCCGTCGTCTGGCAGGACCGGCGGTCGACGGAGGTCTGCGCTCGCCTCGCCCCCCACGAGGCCCGCGTCCGCGAGCTCACCGGCCTGCGGCTCGACCCGTACTTCACGGGGACGAAGCTCACCTGGCTGGCCGAGAACGACCCCGCCGCCTGGGCCGGCGTCACCGAGGGGCGGACGGCGGTCGGTACCGTCGACTCGTACGTGCTCGCCCGCCTCACCGGCGGCGCCGTCCACGCCACCGAGCCGTCCAACGCCTCCCGCACCCTGCTCTACGACCTGGCCACCGGCGCCTGGTCGCCGGAGCTGTGCGACCTGCTCGGCGTGCCCGTGGCGGCGCTGCCGGAGGTGCGGCCGACGTCGGGGACGTTCGGGCGGACCGACCCGGCGTCGTTCCTCGGCCTGGACCTGCCGGTGACCGGCATGGCGGGCGACCAGCAGGCGGCGCTGTTCGGGCAGGCCTGCTTCGCGCCGGGCGAGAGCAAGTGCACGTACGGCACCGGGTCGTTCGTGCTGGTCAACACCGGCTCGTCGCTGGTGCGGTCGGAGCGCGGGCTGCTCACGACGGTGGCGTGGGACCTCGGCGACGGGCCGGTGTACGCGCTGGAGGGCGCGGTGTTCGTCACCGGCGCGGCCGTGCAGTGGCTCCGCGACGGGCTCGGCGTCATCGCCGACGCGGCCGAGTCGGAGACGCTGGCGCGGACGGTCGAGGACAGCGGCGACGTGTACTTCGTGCCCGCGCTGACCGGGCTCGGCGCCCCCGACTGGGACCCGGCCGCGCGCGGCGCGATCGTCGGCATCACCCGCGGCACGACCGCCGCCCACCTGGCGCGGGCGACGTTGGAGGCGATCGCGTACGAGGTCCGCGACGTCGTGGACGTGATGACCGGCGAGGCGGGCGTGCCGCTCGCGGAGCTCTCCGCCGACGGCGGCGCCAGTGCCAACGACCTGCTCATGCAGCTCCAGGCGGACCAGCTCGGCGTGCCGGTACGGCGGCCGCGGGTGCTGGAGACGACGGCGCTGGGGGCGGCGTTCCTCGCCGGGCTCGGCGCGGGCGTCTGGTCGTCGACGGACGAGCTGCGGGACACCTGGCGGCTGGACGCGCGGTTCGCGCCCACGCCGGGCGCCCGCGACGACGGCCGGCACGCCCGCTGGCGCGCGGCCGTCGCCCGCTCCCGCGGCTGGGCCTAGCTAGATCCCGAGCAGCAACGCCGCGGCGAGCAGCGCGACGGCGGCCGCCGCCGGCGTGAGGATCCCGGCGACGACGCCGGCGACGCCGGCTCCCCCCTCGGCGCGGTGCGCGAGCACCGCCGTGAGCAGCCCGAACGCCGCCAGGGCCGGCCGCAGGTCCCCGTGCGCCAGCCACGCGACCGCCACCGACGCGGGCAGCACCCCGATCCCGCGCCGGAAGCCGTAGCCGAACCGCCACCCGTCCGTCGTCATCGCGCGCCCCTTCTCCGCCCGGACCGGCGGCGGCTCCCCCCGAGGCCGCCGCCGGCACCCCTGACGATCCCGGCGCGGCGGCGGCGCGCCATCCGTCGCGGTACGCGTTCCGGCTAGGTCCGGATACTCAGAACGGCGCTCGGCAACACCGCTAGGGTCGAGTCCGTGGACGACCCCTGGCGGCTGCTGCGCGAGACCGAGCTGTTCTCGGGCATCGACGCCGCGACCGCCGACAAGCTGGCCGGGCGGCTCGTCCGCAAGGTGTTCCCGAAGGGGCAGCCGCTGTTCCACCAGGGCGACCCCGGCGACGCCCTCTACATCCTGGTCGACGGGTCGGTCTCGGTCGTCATGAGCAGCGAGAACGGCGACCGCATGGTGCTCACCACCCTGCACCCGCCGGACGTGCTCGGCCAGATCGCGCTGCTCGACGGCGGCAGCCGCTCCGCGACCGCCGAGGCGGTCGAGCACACGACGACGCTGATGCTGTCGCGGGCGGCGTTCCAGGCGCTGATGAAGGAGCACCCGCCGCTGGTCGACCAGATGCTGCGCGGGCTCGGCGCGATCGTCCGCCGCCTCTCCGAGCAGGCGAGCGACTTCGTGTTCCTGGACCTGCCCGGGCGGGTCGCGAAGGTGCTGATCCGGCTCGCCGAGGACACCGCGCCGGTCGTCGACGGCGTCCCGGTCGAGCTGACGGTCACCCAGAAGCAGCTCGCCGAGATGGCGGGTGGCTCGCGCCAGTCGGTGAACCAGATCCTCCAGCAGTTCCAGCAGCGCGGCCTGGTCGAGCTCATCGGCCGCCGCGTCCTGGTGTACCGCCCCGACCAGCTCCGCCGCCGCGCCGGCCTGTCCGGCTGACGCGGTCGGGAAGGTGGCTGGGGGCGACCCGGTCCACCGACTAATAGCGACGAAGGAGTCCTAGTAGGGCTTGGCGGAACGCGGCCCGTCGCGGCGCCGTGAACCACGCGGCGGTCCGGCAAGGCCGCAGGGCGCCTGCGGGCTGGTTAGGCCCGCAGGCGACCGAGAACGCCGCCGGTCGTCGCGTGGGCGCGACGACGCAGGGCTGCGTTTCGCCAAG
>DASTMB010000017.1 GCA_035714365.1 Mycobacteriales bacterium
GGTGCCGCCGCGCCCGCGCCGGCGGACGCCGTCGAGGGCGTACGGGCGGCGTTGCGGTCCGGCCGGTACGAGGAGGCCGCCGCGGCCGCGGTCGCCGTCGTCGCCGCCGACCCGCTGCGCGCGGACGCGCACTACCTGCACGGCCTCGCGCTCGCGAACCTCGGCCGCGACGCCGACGCGCTGGTCGAGCTCCGCAAGGCCGTCTACGTCGACCCGCTCGCCGGCTTCGCGCACTTCCTGCTCGCGGGCGTGCTGGCGCGGCTCGGCGACGCGCCGGGCGCGGCCCGGTCGTACCGGGCGGCGGCGGAGACCCTGGGACGCACGTCGGACGACGAGGCGGCCGCCGAGCTCGGCGGGCGCAGCGTCGCGGAGCTGGTGGAGCTGTGCTGGCAGCTCGCGGGAGGGCGGGGATGAGCGACTACGTGACGTTCCGGCTGGACGGGCGCGAGCTCGCCACCCGGATCGAGCTGGTGCGCGAGGTCGTGCGGCTCGGCGAGCTGGTGACGTTGCCCGGGATGGCGGCGCCGCTCGCGGGCGTGCTCGACCTGCGCGGCGTGTCGTTGCCGGTGGTCGACGTCCGCCCCGGCGGCGGCCCCGGCGACGTGCTCGTGCTGCACGACGGCGAGCGCGAGTACGGCTTCGTCTGCGACGCCGTCTCCGCCGTCGTCGGCCGGGAGGCGCTGGTCGAGGAGGAGTCGGGGGCGCGCGAGGCGCTGCCGGACTACGTCGAGGCGGTGCTGCGCGGCAGCGGCGGCCCGGTGTTCCTGGTCGACCCGCACCGGATGACCGGCGGCGTCGCGCTGCCCGCGGCCTAACGCCCGGGCAGGCCGATGCGGACGGCGACGCCGTCCGAGTAGTGCGCGAGCGGCTCTCGGTCCGGCTGCGGTAGACCGGCGGCGGTCACGAGCGAGTCGTCCAGCCGGGTCACCGTCGCGTGGCGCAGCGCCCACGGCGGGTGGTGCGCCTGCATCCGGCTGCCGTCCGGCGTCCAGAGCGCGAACCGCGCCGTCAGGTAGTTCTCCAGCTCGGTCGGCTCGTCGACCGGCTCGCCGACCTCGACGTCGGTGACGTTGTGCGCGGGCGCGTCCGGCCAGCGGCGTTCGCAGCGGTAGCGGACCGTCGTGCCGCGCCGCCCGGTACGCATCCGCGACCACTGGTAGGGCAGCCGCAACGCCGTCCGCGCCGCCAGCACCGCGTCCAGCCGCGCCGCGTCGAGGGAGAAGAACCACACGCCCGTCGTGCCGTCCGGGCCGGTCACGTAGGTGCGGACGTTCGTCTCCGGGAACCGCCCCGCGCCCACCACCGTCATGTCGAACGGCACCAGCCCCACCCAGGCCGCGCCGTCGTACGGCTCGACCGTCAGGTGGGCGGGCAGCAGCGCCTGCACCGTCGCCGGCTCGTACGGCCAGTGCAGGAACGTCAGGTTGTCCCAGCGGTGCCGCATCACCGCGGGTCGCGGCGGCGGGCCGGGCGGGTGAGGCGGGTACCGGCCGGTCACACGTAGCGTTCGAGGATGGACGACTCGGCGAGCCGCGACAGGCCCTCGCGGACCGTCTTGGCGCGGGTCTCGCCGACGCCCTCCACCGCCTGGAGGTCGTCCACGTTGGCGGCGAGCAGCTTCTGCAGGCTGGCGAAGTGCTCGACCAGCCGGTCCACCACCAGCCGCGGCAGCCGCGGCACCTTCGCGAGCAGCCGGTAGCCGCGCGGCGACACCGGCGCCTCCAGCGCGTCCACCCCCGACGGGAAGCCCAGCACCCGCGCCAGCACCGTCAGGTCGAGCATGTCCTCCGGGCTGATCTGGTCCAGGTCCTCCAGGATCGCCTCGACGGTGCGCGACCGGCGGCCGGTCGGCGCGTAGTCGCGCACCACCAGCTCGCGGTCCACCTCGACACCGGCCATCAGCTCCTCGAGCTGGAGGTTCATCAGCCGGCCGTCCGCGCCGAGCTCGACGACATACCCCTCGATCTCGCGGGCGATCCGCCGCACCATCTCGATCCGCTGGCTCACCGCCACCACGTCGCGGACCGTCACCAGGTCCTCGACCTCCAGCGCCGACAGCGCGCCCGCCACCTCGTCCAGGCGGAGCTTGTACCGCTCCAGCGTCGCCAGCGCCTGGTTCGCGCGGGACAGGATCGCCGCGCCCTGGTCGAGCACGTGGCGGCGGCCGTCGACGTACAGCGCGATGATCTGCATCGACTGGCTGACGCTGATCACCGGGTAGCCGGTCTGCTTCGCGACCCGCTCCGCCGTCCGGTGGCGCGTACCCGACTCGTCGGTCGCGATCGTCGGGTCCGGCACGAGGTGCACGGCCGCGCGCACGATCTTCGACATGTCGTCGTTGAGGACGACCGCGCCGTCCATCTTCGCCAGCTCGCGCAGCCGGGTGCTGCTGAAGTCGACGTCGAGGTTGAACCCGCCCGTGCAGAGGCTCTCCACCAGCTTGTTGTGGCCCAGCACGATGAGGGCGCCGGTGTTGCCGCGGAGGATGCGTTCCAGCCCGTCGCGCAACGGCGTGCCCGGCGCCACGGCGGCAAGCGTCGCGAGGAGCAGCTCGTCGCGGTCCGGCCCGGCCACGCTGCTCCTTCGTGGTTCGTCAACGACGACCAGCGCCGTCCTCGGCGCGGGTACCGCGTCCAAGCCTACGGCGCTCATCAACCGTTATGACGCGTTCGCCCCTCGGAAGGTTGCACTGTGTCGCGAACCCGACCCGCGTCGTCGGTGACCGTACGTCCGGCGCTACTGTCGATCGATGGGCGATGTGGCGGACGCGAACCGCCTGTACTACGGCGACAACCTCGACATCTTGCGGCGCCATGTGCCCGAGGCGTCGGTCGACCTGGTGTACCTGGACCCGCCTTTCAACAGCGCGCGCGCCTACAACGTGATCTTCGAGACCAAGGCGAAGACGAACGACGACCAAGAGCTGGCGCAACTGCACGCGTTCGACGACACCTGGCGCTGGACGCAGGAGACGGAGCGGCAGTTCCACGACTTCGTCGCTGATCGCGGGGGGGGGGGGGGGGGGGGGGGGGCGGGGGGGGGG
>DASTMB010000018.1 GCA_035714365.1 Mycobacteriales bacterium
GCGACACGCCGGCGGTGTAGTTGGCGAGGCCGCAGGCGCGGGCGGCGACGGCGGTGCCGCGCAGCCAGCGGGCCGCGTAGACCAGCCCGGCGGCCTGCGCAACGAGGACGGCGCCGCGTTCGGCGAACGTCCAGTCCGGCACCCGCAGCGCCGTGATGGCGAGCGGGAGCTGCGCACCGGCGAGCGAGGCCCAGCGGACGCTGCGGGTGGGCACCAGCCGCGCGAACCCGGCCGCGCCCGCGGCCAGCACGCCCGACGCGACCGACCAGTACGTCGCCCCGTCGGTGCCGGCGAGGCCGCCGAGGTTGGCGCGGCGGGCGGCGTACGCGTCGACGACGCCGAACAGCACCGTGAGCAGCGCGATCGCCTCCGCCGAGGCGGTGAGGCCGCGGCGCAGGACGCGGTCGGCGGCGTAGCCGGAGAGCGCGGTGACGGCGAGCATGACCGCGCCGCGCGCGGCGATCGGCAGCCGGCCCCAGGCCAGCGCCGTGAACGCGATCGCCGCCGTCACCAGCAGCAGCGCGCCGACGGCGAGGAGGAGGTTCTGGACGCGCTGCGGGGTCCACTCGCGGCGCGGCCGCGGCTGTGCCCACCGGGCGGCCGGCGCGCGGTGCGCGGGCGCGGCGGTCTCGCGGCGCTCGGCCGTCCACGCCGGCGCGGTCTCGCCGAACGCCGCCGCCCACGCCGCGTCCGGGTCCGCGGCCGGCGTGGCCGCCGCGGGTGCGGCGGGCGCCGCGGCCGCGCGGGTCGCGAGCTGCGGCGGGACGGCGCGCTCCCCGGCCGCTTCCGGCGCGGTCGCCGCGCCGCCCGGGCGGAGCAGCGTGAGCAGGCGTTCCCGCTCGCCGCGGAGCCGGACGAGCTGCACGGTCACGTCCCACAGCCGCGCGGCCACCGGGCCGGTCACCAGCAGCCCGCACCCGGGGCAGGTTCGCCCGCCGGTCAGCGCGGCCCGGCAGTCCGGGCAGCGGTGCGGGTCGAGCACGACGTCGGTCACGATGTACCCCCTTCGGACATTCCGGACCTCGCCGCCGGTCACGACGTTACGTCCGAATCTGTCGCGCCGGGGGCACCGGCACATCCGTCGGGGTACTCAGACGCCCGGAGTACCTAGACCGTGAGGCGTACCGGGAGGGCCGTCGCGCCCCACGAGGCGAGCTCGCCGGGCGTCTCCTCGTACTTCGCGACCATCGCGGCGCGCACCGCCGCGTCCTCGGCCGGGTCGGTCACCACCGCCGCGACCGCCGGCCGCGTGTCGTCGCCGACCCGCACGGTCACCGCCGAGTCGGCGCGGAGGTTGCGGACGGTGTCCGAACGCTCCCCGCTCCCGGCCATCAGGTACAGCGCGCCGCCGTGCGCGACGCACCAGATCTCCACCTCGTGCGGGCGGCCGGTGCGCCGTCCTGTCGTAGTCACGTGGTAGAACTCGGCGTCCGCCCACCCCGGCGGGAGGGGCCCCATCAGACGGGCGTGACACCGTGCCGGCGGCGGGAGAACGACCGGTCCTTCGCGCGCAGCGCGGCGTACCGGCGCACCAGCTCGGCGCGCAGGTCCTCGGGCTCGACGATCGCGTCGACCACGAGCTCGCTGGCGAGGCGGACGACGTCGACGTCGGTCTCGTACTCCTCGCGGCGGGCGCGCACGAACTCCACGCGCTCCGCCTCGTCCTCGATCGCCGCGATCTTGTTGGCGTAGACGGCGTTGACGGCCGCCTCCGGCCCCATCACGGCGATCATCGCGGTGGGCAGCGCGATGCAGGCGTCCGGCTCGAAGCCGGGGCCGGCCATCGCGTAGAGGCCGGCGCCGTACGCCTTGCGCACGATGACGCTGATCTTCGGCACGGTCGCCTCGGAGATCGCGGTGATCATCTTGGCGCCGTGGCGGATGATGCCCTGCTTCTCGACCGCGCTGCCCACGAGGAAGCCCGGGCAGTCCATGAGGAACACAAGGGGGATCGAGAACGCGTCGCACAGCCACACGAAGCGCGCCGCCTTGTCGGCCGCGTTGACGTCGAGGGCCCCGCCGAGGAACTTCGGCTGGTTCGCGACGATGCCGACGGAGCGCCCGCCGAGGTGGGCGAAGCCCGTAACGACGTTGCGCGCCCAGTCGGGCTTCATCGGGAAGAACTCGCCGTCGTCCACGAAGGCCTCGATCACCCGGTGGACGTCGTAGGCGCGCCGGGGATTGGCCGGCACCTCGTCGTAGAGCTCCTCGGCCCTGCGGCCGGCGGGGTCGGCCGTCTCGCGCAGCGGGGGTGGGACGAGGTTCGACGAGGGGAAGTACGACAGGTACCTGCGGACGGCGGCGATGCACGCCTCGTCGTCGGGGACCTCCAGGTCGGCGACGCCGGAGACCTTGCAGTGCAC
>DASTMB010000019.1 GCA_035714365.1 Mycobacteriales bacterium
GCGACGGCGAGCGCCGCGCCGCCCAGGACGAGGGCGGCGCGGCGCATGGTGCCTCCGGGGGGTCGGCGGGGCCGCGCTGGGGTGCGGCGTCCCCCGACGATAACCCGCGGGTCAGGCGGCGCGGCGCCTCCGGCGGCGCACGGCGACCGCGGCCAGGCCGGCCGTCGCGGCGGCCGCGACCGGCACGGCCGCGGGCAGGCCGGTCGCCGGCATCCGCGGCGAGCCGGAGCCGCCCGAGCCGGAGCCGCCGCCCGAGCCGCCCGTGCCGCCGCTGCCACCCGTGCCGCCGGTCCCGCCGGTGCCACCGGTCCCACCCGTGCCGCCGGTGCCGCCGGTGCCGCCGGCGATGCAGGACGGCAGCGAGCCGTCGTTGCCGCCGAACGTGCCGCCGGTCGAGCCGGCGGTGGAGCAGCCGGCCATCTGCTTCGCCGCCACGACCGGGACCGGCGAGGCGAGGCCGTCGGCGCCGGGCGTGTAGTTCCAGGTGCGGGTGCCGTCGACGACGACCGGCACCTCGTCCGGGAACTTCTCGATCTTGGTGTCCGGCGTGCTGCCCGGCTTCGGCTCGACGGCGACGTGCGCCTCGACCTCCTCGAACAGCGTGTCCTCGTCCGCCCCGATCAGCGCCAGCGGCACGGTGATCGTGTACGTCTGGTCGGCGAACGTCGCGGTCACGCCCGACGTCGGGTCCGTGGTGCTCGGGTAGACGACGTAGTTCGGCTTGCAGGCGCTGACCGAGCAGAGGTCGACGGTGCGCGCCGCGCCGGCCGCCGCGAGCGGCTCCGGCGCGCCGGCCAGCTCCTCGACCTGCGCGTAGTAGATCGGGTCGCCGGTCTTCGGCGTCCCCTTCACCTGCCAGCGGACGACGAGCTGCGCCGCCGCCATCACCGTCGACGTGGCGGCGTCGGCGAGGCGGCCTTCCTTGATGCCCACCTTGACGACGAGGTTCCCGCCCTCGGTGTCCATCGTGACGCCGGTGATGTCGGCGGAGTTCAGGGCGTCGCCGCCGAGCACCGGCCAGAGCGCGTCCGACGACGGGTCCACGGTGCCGCCGAGCGGCTGCGGGGTGTCGTTGGGGGCCAGCGGCTTGCCGGTCCAGGCGTTGAGGCCGGTGTTCTGCGTGACGACGGTGTCGACCGGCGCGCCCGCGTGGTCGGCGCCCTCGGGCGCGCCGCTGCCGAGGTCCATCAGCCGGTTCGAGGTGTCCGCGTAGACGATCCGGGCGCGGCCGTCGTTACCGATGATGATCTTGAAGAAGTCGGCGAGGTTGCGGTTGCCGACGCTGGCGATGCAGCCGGTGCCGGCGAGGCAGATGTCGTTGTAGTGCATCGGGTGCGGCGACGCCTGCACCTGCACGGTGTGCGGCGCGGGGGTGTTCGCGTGGTCGACCTGCGCGAAGTACAGGTGCCAGGTCTGGTCCTCCTGCGCGTCCGGCTCGACGTCGGCGTCGGTGCCGTACCAGGCGACGTCGAGCATGCCCGGGCCGCCGGCGGCCGCCCAGGAGAACACGTTCGTCGTCGCGGGCGGCTTGCTGATCTGGCGGACCGGCGCCCACTTCGACCAGCCGGTCGCGGCGGAGGCCCAGGTGTAGAAGACCTGGTAGCTGCCCTCCTCGGTCCACACGATGTAGACGTTGCGCTCGGTGTCCTGCGTGACGACCGGGAACAGCAGGCCGGGGGAGTTCGGGCGCTCGTCGGTCGCGTCGACGTACTCGAACTCGATGGTGCCGTCGGCCTTCGGCACGCCCATGGCGAGCTGGAGCGTGTTGCCCGTGTGGGTCACCGTGAGCAGGTCGCCGGTGTGCTGGTCGACGATGATGTTCGCGCCGGTGTTCCCCTTGTACTGCCCGGCCGACCCGCTGTAGTCGAGGCCGTCGGTGGTCATGTCGACCTGCGGGCCGTTGTAGGCCATGTAGAGCAACGGCGTCGGGCCGGTGTACGGCGAGACGCTCTTGTCGCTCGGCGCCGGGTCGTACGCGGCCATCCACTGGCGGTCGGCGTTCGCGAGGCCGTCCTGGGAGCAGCCGTTGGGGCTGCTGGCGACGGTCTTGCCGTCGTCGGGCGTGGTGCCGGCGGTGAAGCAGGCCAGCGCCCACAGGTCGTTGTAGAACGCCCGGCCGTTCTTCGTGATGTAGATCTCGGTGTCG
>DASTMB010000020.1 GCA_035714365.1 Mycobacteriales bacterium
GTTCCCGCGCCGGGTCGTCTGGTCCGGCGGCGGGACGGTGTTCACCGTCGTCGCGGACGCGCCGGCGGCGGCGCTGGAGGACCTGGTCGCCGCGCTCCCGCACGGCGACCCCGGGCCGGGGCTCGGCACGCGGCTCGGCCACGGGCTGGCGCGGGTCGGCTCGTGGCTCAACCCGTTCGCGTAGAGGAGCAGGGCGAGATGACGCAGGGTTTCGGGCGGCCCGACGACACCGGCGAGACGGACCTGCAGTGGCGCCCGGCGCCGGTGGCGTACCCGGACGACCCGTACACGCAGCCGGTCGCGCCGCCCGAGCCGCCGCTGCCGTCCGACCTGGCCGGGTGGCAGCCCACCGAGGAGCTCTGGTCGCCGTACTCCGGCCGCCCGCGCCGCCGCCTCGGCACCGGCGGCACCATCGCGGCCGCGGCGGTCGTCGCCGCGCTGGTCGGCGGGGCGGTCGGCGCCGGGGGTGCCTGGTACGCCGTCCGCCGCTCCGAGCGCACGGCCGTCCGCGACGTCAGCGCCAGCCTCGGCGCCGGCGTCGCCACGCCGCGCGACGACGCGGCGCCCGGCTCGGTCGCCGCGATCGCCCGCAACGTCGTCCCCAGCGTCGTGAGCATCGACGTCACCACCGCGTCCGGCGGCGGCACCGGCTCCGGCGTGATCCTGCGCAGGGACGGCTACGTCGTCACCAACAACCACGTCGTCGGCGACGCCGAGAGCATCACGGTCACCCTCGCCGACGGCACCGTCGCGCCCGCGACGCTCGTCGGCACCGACCCCGACACCGACCTCGCCGTCGTCAAGGCGCGGGTGACCGGGCTGCCGGTGGCGACGCTGGGGCGTTCCAACGCCCTCCAGGTCGGCGACCCGGTCGTCGCGATCGGCTCGCCGCTCGGCCTCAAGGGCACCGTGACGAGCGGCATCATCAGCGCGCTGAACCGGTCGCTCGACGTCCCCGCCGACAGCGGCGGCCGCCCCGTCGTGCTGGTCAACGCGATCCAGACCGACGCCGCGATCAACCCCGGCAACTCCGGCGGCGCGCTGGTCGACCGGGCCGGCCGGGTCATCGGCATCAACTCCGCGATCGCCTCGCTCGGCTCGGCGCTGGGCGGCCCGTCCGGGTCGATCGGCGTCGGCTTCGCCATCCCGATCGACGAGGCGCGCGCCGTCGCCGAGGAGATCATCCGCACCGGCCGCGCCACGCACCCGTACCTCGGCATCAGCGGCAACGACCTCACGCCGCAGACCGCGCAGCGGTTCGGCCTGGCCACGCAGCAGGGCGCGCTCGTCATGCAGGTCACGCCCGGCGGGCCGGCCGAGCGCGCCGGCCTGCGCGAGCGGGACATCATCGTCCGGCTCGGCGGGACCACGATCACGAGCATGGGCGACCTCATCGGCGCGATCCGCGCGCACCGGATCGGCGAGGCGGTGGAGGTGACGTTCGTGCGCAACGGCGAGCAGCGGAGCGTGCGAGCGACCCTCCAGCAGAAGCCGGCCGGGTAGCCTACGTCCGGCAGCTGTGCCGGGAACGAAGTACCGGTGCAGCCGGCGTCGGGAGTGGGTCGTTGTTCAACAACCTGGGGTGGCCGGAGATCGCGGTCCTCGCGGTCCTCGCCATGCTCGTGTTCGGCCCCGAGCGGCTGCCGAAGGTGGCCGCCGACGCGGGGCGGCTGATCCGCGAGCTGCGCCGGATGGCCTCCGGCGTCACCAACGACATCAAGAGCGAGCTCGGCGTCGACCTGGACGAGATCCGCCGGCTCGACCCGCGGCGGTTCTTCGACGAGATGGACGAGCCGCTGACCGTGCCGCATCAGCCGGAGCTGGCGCCCGGCGAGCGGCCGCCGTACGACCCCGACGCGACCTAGCGCGGGACCTACGCCGGGCTGAGACCGAGCGAGCGACCGGCCAGCCCGCGCTGGCGGGTGCCGAGCTGCTCGGCGATGCGCCGCAGCTCCTTCGCCGCGGCCGTGTCGGGGTCGGCGAGCACCAGCGGCACGCCGTTGTCGCCGCCCTCGCGCAGCCGTACGTCGATCGGCACCTGCCCGAGCAACGGCACCGGCGCGCCGACCGTCCGCGTCAGCGCGTCGGCGACGGCCTGGCCGCCGCCGGAGCCGAACACGTCGACGTGCTCGCCGCAGTGGGGGCAGGCGAGGCCGGCCATGTTCTCGACCACGCCGGCGAGGCGCTGGCGGGTCTGCACGGCGATCGAGCCGGCGCGCTCCGCCACCTCCCGGGCGGCGAGCTGCGGCGTCGTGACGACGAGGATCTCCGCGCTCGGGATGAGCTGCGCGACGGAGATGGCGATGTCGCCGGTGCCCGGCGGCAGGTCGCAGAGCAGGACGTCGAGGTCGCCCCAGAACACGTCCGAGAGGAACTGCTGCAACGCCCGGTGCAGCATCGGCCCGCGCCAGACGACCGGCTGGTTGCCCTGCACGAACATGCCGATCGAGATGACCTTCACGCCGTGCGCGGTCGGCGGCATGATCATCGACTCGACCTGCGTCGGCCGCAGGTCGACGGCGCCGAGCATCCGCGGGATCGAGAAGCCGTAGATGTCCGCGTCGACGACACCGACCTTCAAGCCGGAGGCGGCCATGGCGACGGCGAGGTTCGCGGTGACGCTGGACTTGCCGACGCCGCCCTTGCCGGACGCGACGGCGTAGACGCGGGTCAGCGACCCGGGCTGCGCGAACGGGATCTCGCGCGCCGCCTGCCCGCCGCGGAGCTGGGTCTGCAACGCCGCCCGCTGCTCGTCGTTCATCACACCGAGGTCCAGCCGCACGCCGGTCACGCCGTCGAGCGCGCCCACGGCGTTGGTGACGTCGTTGGTGATCTTGTCCTTCAACGGGCACCCGGCGACGGTGAGCAGCACCCGCACGGACACGACGCCGTCGGGCGCGATGTCGACCGACTCGACCATGCCGAGCTCGGTGATCGGGCGGTGGATCTCCGGGTCCTGGACGGTGGCCAGGGCTGCGGTGACCTGCTCGACAGTAGGCATGCTGGGGCGTCCTCGGTGGTCGGGAGTGCGGCGCGCGGCGCGCTGCCGCCACCCCTCCAGTGTACGGCGCGTTGCGGGGGCCGGACGCCGCGGAGCCCGCCCCGCGGGTGCGGGACGGGCTCCAGTCGCGTGCGGGGGCGCGTTACCCGGCGCGCTTGACGGCGGCGATGTCGAGGTTGAGCTTCACCTTGTCGCTGACGAGGATGCCGCCGGCCTCCAGGGCGACGTTCCAGGTCAGGCCCCAGTCCTTGCGGTTGACGGTGGCGTGGCCCTCGAAGCCGACGCGCTGGCCGCCCCACGGGTCCTGCGCCGAGCCGGTGAAGGTCAGCACCAGCTCGACCTCGCGGGTGACGCCCTTGATGGTGAGGTCGCCCCAGAGGCGGTACTCGTCGTCGTCCTTGCCGCGCGCCGCGCGGGTGCTCTTGAACGTGATCCGCGGGTACTTCTCGACGTCGAAGAAGTCCGCGCCGCGAAGGTGCTCGTCGCGCTGGTCGCTGCGGCTGTCGAGGCTGCCGACGTTGATGGTGACCTCGGCGCGGGAGGCCTCCGGGTCGGCGCCGTCGAGGTGCAGGACGCCGGAGAAGTCGCTGAAGCGGCCGCGGACGGTGGTCACCATCGCGTGCTTCGCCGCGAACTCGAGGCTCGAGTGGCTGGCGTCGATGTCGTAGGTCCCCGTGAGCTGCTCGAGGCCGGTCGCGGTGCTGGTGGTCATGGGGTGTCTCCTCGGTGGGCGGTTGCTTGCGTGTGCAACTGTTGTGAACGCAACCTACTCGACGTTTATTGCATACGCAACTACTCTGCTCGTATGCCTACCCGCGACCGCGGTCTCACACACGTCGAGCTCGACGCGTGGCGCGCGTTCCTGCGGGCGCACGCCCGCGTCACCCGCGTCCTCGACGCGGAGCTGGCCGCCGAGTGCGACCTGCCGCTCGGCTCGTACGAGGTGCTCCTGCACCTCAACGAGGCCCCCGGCGGGCGGCTGCGGATGACCGACCTCGCCGACCGGGTCCTGCTCTCCCGCAGCGGCCTCACCCGCCTCGTGGACCGGCTCGAACGCGACGGGCTGCTGCGCCGCGAGTCCTGCCCCAGCGACCTGCGCGGCACCAACGCCGTCCTCACCGACGCCGGCCTCGACCGCCTCCGCGCCGCCGCTCCCGTCCACCTGCGGGGCGTGCGCGAGCACATGCTGGACGCGTTGACGGAGGACGAGCTGCGCGTGCTGGCCGAGGCGCTCGGCCGCGTCGCCGGGCCGCCGCCCGGCCCGGGCAGCGCCTGCGGCTAGGCCTTAGACCTCGGGGGTGAGCGC
Organism: Mycobacteriales bacterium; assembly: GCA_035714365.1. Classification (GTDB taxonomy): domain Bacteria; phylum Actinomycetota; class Actinomycetes; order BP-191; family BP-191; genus BP-191. The sequence continues at coordinate 4,308 of DASTMB010000020.1, forward strand.
GGCGCGTTCGAGCAGGAGGCAGACGTTCGACTCCAGCGCCGCCGGCTCGATCGGCTTCGTCAGGAACAGGTCGGCGCCCGCGTGGTACGCCTCCGTCCGCAGCAGCGCGTCGTCGCTGCCGGTCAGCAGCAGCAACGGCAGCAGCGCGGTCCGCGTGTCCGCCCGCAGCAGGCGGGTCACCTCGATGCCGGAGAGGTCCGGCAGGATCAGGTCGAGGATCATCGCGTCCAGGTCCTCGGTCGCCGCGACCCGCAGCGCCTCCTCCGCCGAGTGCGCCGCCAGCACGTCGCACACGTCGGCGAGCGCGGCCGCGATGTACTCGCACACCGACGAGTCGTCGTCCACGACGAGCACCCGCGCCCGCCGCGCCTCGCCCGCCGGCGGCTCGGCGACCGGCACGCCGGGCGTCGACTCGCGGCCGTGGCGGCACCACGGGCAGACCCGCCACTCCGGGTCCAGCCGGCGCGCGCAGCCGGGGCACGACTGGCGTTCGACCGACGCCGCGCACCACGGGCAGAACGCCATGTCGTCCTCGATCGAACGGTGGCAGGAGTGGCACCGCGGCCCGCTCGCGGAGTCGACCTGCGTCACGCGCAGGACCTCCTCCAGCGTCGTCTCGCCGCGCAGCGCCCGCGCCACGCCGTCCGTCCGCAACGACCCCACGCCCGACGCGCGCGCCGCCGCGCGGATCGCGGACTCCGTCGGCCGCGCCGTCAGCACCGCGCGCATCCCCGCGTCGACCGGCAGCACCTCGAAGATCGCCGTCCGGCCGTGGTAGCCGGTCTGCCCGCACTGGTCGCAGCCGCGGCCGCGGACCACGTGCGCGTTGCGCACGTCCTCGTCGGACAGGCCGAGGAGCTGCAACGTCCGGGGGCTCGGCTGGTACGGCGCCGCGCAGTGCTGGCACGGCACGCGCACCAGGCGTTGCGCCACGACCAGCGTCAGCGACGACGCGATGAGGAACGGCTCCACGCCCATGTCGACCAGGCGGGTCACGGCCGCGGAGGCGTCGTTGGTGTGCAGGGTCGAGAACACCATGTGACCCGTCAGCGACGCGCGCAGCGCCAGCTCCGCGGTCTCCGTGTCGCGGATCTCGCCGACGAGCACCACGTCCGGGTCCTGCCGCAGCACGCTGCGCAGGCCGGCCGCGAACGTCAGCCCCGCGCGGTCGTTCGTCTGCACCTGCGTGATGCCGCGGAGCTGGACCTCGACCGGGTCCTCCAGCGTCACGATGTTGCGGTCCGGCGTACGCATCTGGCTCACGGCGCTGTAGAGCGTCGACGTCTTGCCGGAGCCGGTCGGGCCGGTGATGAGCACCAGCCCCTGCGGCGCCACCAGCGTCTCCAGGATCGCGTCGAGCTGGCGCTCGGTGAACCCCACCCGCGACAGCGGCAGCACGCCCTCGCCGCGGGCCAGCAGCCGGATGACGACCTTCTCGCCGTGCATCGCGGGCAGCGTCGACACGCGCGCGTCGATCTGCTCGCCGTCCACGTTGAGGCGGGTCCGGCCGTCCTGGGGACGGCGGCGTTCGGCGATGTCCAGGCCGGACATGATCTTGACGCGGCTCGTCATCGACGCCGCCGCGCTGCGCGGCACCGTCATGACGTCGCGCAGCAGGCCGTCGACGCGGTAGCGGACCCGCAGCCCGTCCAGCTCCGGCTGGAGGTGGATGTCGCTCGCGCGGGCGCGCACCGCGTCGCTGAGGATGACGTTGACCATCCGGACGACCGGCGTGTCGTCGATCTCCGACCGGTCCTCCGCCGCCTCGTCGGCGTCGGTCATCTCGTCGAACATGTCCGCGACGTCGGACGCGTCCTCCTCGAGGCTCCACGCCCGCTTGAGGTAGTCGCGGATGCCGGCGTCCGTCGCGACGACGACGACGATCTGCTTCGCCTTCGTGTAGAGCCGCACGTCGTCCAGCGCGACGACGTCCGTCGGGTCCGCCATCGCCAGCGTCAGGCGCCCGTCGCTCCAGTCCAGGCCGAGCACGCCGTACCGCTCCGCGACCGCGCGCGGCACCAGCCGCGCCGCCGTCGGCGACACCGGCACCCGCGCCACGTCGACCATCTCCAGGCCCAGCGCGCGCGCCAGGCCCTGCGCGATGTCCTGCTCGGTCGCCAGGCCGCGCGACACCACGATCGCGCCGAGCCGCTGCCGCGTCTCCCGCGGCTGAGAAGCCTGCTCACCGAGGCAGTCGTTGAGGGCGTTCTCGTCGATCACACCGCCCGCGACCAGCACCTCGCCGAGGCGCCGCCGCGTCGCGCGGGGCGCCGGTTCGGCCGCGTGCCGCGGCGTCGCCTCGATCGTCACCTGTGCTGCATCGTCGCGTTCCGGGCGATGCTTGACGTACTCGATGACCCCTTGCGGATGATCCGTTCGGACTAGTGCGTCACCCCTCGCGCCGGAGCGGCTGACGCCGCCGCGCGACCAGCACCGCCCCGCTCGCCAGCGCGGCTCCGACGAGCGCGCACGCCAGCAGCCAGCCGAAGGTCGGCCGCGGTGCCGCGCAGGACGCGCGGACGACGTCCTCGCACGTCCGCGCGGACGCGAGGCGGTCGAACGCGAACGGCGTCAGCAACAGTCCGAGAAGCGCCCCCGCGAGCCCCGCGGCGGCCACGTGACCGCCGCGGGAACGCCGCGCGGGAACGCCGGCGCCGCGCACCATCAGTAGGAGTGCCGGAGCGAGTCGGCGTCACTGGGTGCGAGCGTGCGCTGCCGCTCCGACCCCGCCGTGTAGTACGGGCACATCGTCGCCTGGTTCTCGTTGTCGGCACAGATGCTCGAGCCCGCGTCGTAGTGGTCGAGCGCACCAACGTGTCCCGACTCGTGGGTCGCGATCGACCACAGATCCATGTTCGCGCCGAAGCCCAGCACGCCGTCGAAGCAGTCACCGGTGCCGGTGCACCACTCCTCCGACGAGTCGAACTGGATCCACGCCGTCCACCGCGACGTCACGCCGCTCGCGCTCCGCGAGCAGTACGCGGACTGGCCCAGGACGCCGCCCCCGCCGTCGATGTTCGTCCAGTGCAGGAACACGCTGTTGCCGCGGGGGCCGCAGCTCGTGAACGGGTCGTAGTTGCCGTAGTCGGAGCCGGTGAACTGGTACTGGAGCGGCTCGCCGACGGCGTTCCACTGGCGGAACCCGTCGAGGATCCGCGACCGCGTCTCACCCCCCGGCACGCCGGCGGTGAACCACACGTACGGCCTCGTCGTGGTGCCGAGCGTCGTGTTGTTCTTCCACGTCGGCCCGAACAGCGGCGCGATGTCGGCGAACGCCGGTGACGCGCCGACGAGCGTGAGGACGCCCGCCAGCCCGACGATGGTGAGGAGCCGGCGACCTCTCATCGGGCCCACCCCCTCGCCGTCGCCTCGCACAGCGCGACCTCCTTGACCCAGTACTCCCCGTCCAGGCTCCCCACGAGGAAGCTCGCGAGCAGCGGGCCGCCGGGCGCGCGGAGGTGGAACTTGACCTCCCCGGCGCCACTTTCGGCGACGGACAGCAGCGCGCGGGGTGCCTTCGGGTAGTGCGCCGCGAGCAGCCGGTCGAGCGCCTCGGCAGGGGACGTCGCGGCCTGCCCCGACGCTGACTTCACGTACCTGTCCGCCTTGACGACCATGGTCGGGCCTTGGCCGCAGGCCAGGGCGGTGACCTCGTGCTCCGGCGTCGTCGTGATCGGCGGCACGCCTCCGGTCGCCCCGCCCGCGGTGATCGCCACGATGGCTCCGGCGGCCGCGGCCAACGTTCCGGCGGCCGGTAGCCAGCGCCATGACAACACGTTCGATTCCCCCTTTCGATGCCAAACGTGTCGACGAACAATGAGTTAGCACACGTCGATGGAGCTGCCAAGAGGGGCTGGTTGGATCAGCCGTCGTTGTCGGGCTTGAGGTCGTCGGCGAGGCGTTGCAGCTCCGAACGCAGGAAGTCGCGCGTGACGACCTCGCCCAGCGCGAGGCGCACCGCCGCCACCTCGCGGGTCAGGTAGTCGGTGTCGGCGACGGCGCGCGCGTACTGCGCCCGGTCCTCCTCGAGGCTGACCCGGTCGCGGTCGGCCTGGCGGTTCTGCGCGAGCAGGATCAACGGCGCCGCGTACGCCGCCTGCGTCGAGAACGCGAGGTTCAGCAGGATGAACGGGAACGGGTCGAACGCCTTCAGCCCGCCGCGGCAGCGCGCCGACAGCTCGGCGACGGGGACGTTCTTCGGGCAGTCGTGGTGCGTGTGGTAGTAGCGGATGCCGACGACGGCGTTGTAGCCGATCCAGAACGCGACGAGCACCGTCTGGATGACGAGGAACCGCGCCGTGCCGAAGAACCGCGCGATCGACTCGGAGAACCGGCCGAACGCCTCGGGGTCGTAGTGCGGCCGCGGCAGCCCGCGGCGGATGATCCGCGGCTGGTCGAGGCGTTCCCTAGAGGACGGCACCGCCGACCTCCTCCTCGCGCCAGTTGTCCGGGAGGAGGTGGTCGAGGACGTCGTCGACCGTGACCGCGCCGAGCAGGTGGTGGCCCTCGTCGACGATGGGGACGGCGGTGAGGTTGTAGGTCGCGAGGTGCTGGGTGACCGCGCGCAACGACGCGTCCGGGCCGAGCGGGTCGAGGTCGGTGTCGGCGACGGACGACACGAGCGCCGACGGCGGCTCGCGGAGCAGCCGCTGGATGTGGCAGATGCCGAGGAACCGCCCGGTCGGGGTCTCGGTCGGCGGCCGGCACACGTAGACCTGGGAGGCGAGCGCGGGGGAGAGCTCGGGGTTGCGGACGTGGGCGAGCGCCTCGGCGACGGTGGCGTTCGGCAGCAGGATGATCGGCTCGGTGGTCATCAGGCCGCCGGCGGTGTTGTCGGCGTAGAGCAGCAGCCGGCGGACCGGCTCGGCCTCGTCCGGCTCCATCAGCTCCAGCAGCCGCGCGGCGTCCGCCTCGGGCATCTCCGACAGCAGGTCGGCGGCGTCGTCGGGCGCCATGGCTTCGAGGACGTCGGCGGCGCGCTCGTTGTCGAGGGTCTCGATGATCTCGACCTGCTCGTCCTCCGGCAGCTCCTCGAGGACGTCGGCGAGCCGCTCGTCGTCCAGGGCGGCGGCGACCTCCATGCGGCGCTTGTCGGAGAGGTTGTGCAGCTCGTTGGCGAGGTCGGCGGGGCGCAGCCCCTCGTACATGGCGAGCAGGTTGGTGGCGCCCTGCCCGTGCTCCTCGGCGGCGAAGCCGGACACCTCGTCCCAGCGCAGCTCCTGCTGGTGGCCGCGCCGCCGCACGCCGCCGCTGCGGACGGCGACGCGGGTGAGCTGCCAGTCGCCGGTGCGGGTCTGCTCCATCGCGCAGTCGTAGACGACGACCTGGGTGCCGGTCTCCAGCACCTGCACCTTGCGGTCGAGCAGGTCCTCGAGGACCAGCGTCTCGCTCGTCCGCCGCTCGAACCGCCGCAGGCTCACCGTCCCGCTCGTCAGCACGACCTGGCTCGAGTCGAACGAGCGCACCCGCAGGATCGGCACGAAGATCCGCCGCCGCTGCACGTCGACCACGAGGCCCAGCACGCGCGGCGGCTGGCCGCCGACGCGCAACGTCGCGACGACGTCGCGGACCCGCCCGACCTGGTCGCCGTTGGGGTCGAAGACGACGAGACCGGACAGCCGCGCGCAGAACACGCGCTGGAGGGTCGTCGTCATGCCGCGAGGCTACCGCCGCCCCGGCCTAGGCTCCCGTACGTGACCGACCTGACCTACCACGTCGTCGACGTGTTCACCGACCGCGCCTACGCCGGCAACCCGCTCGCGGTGGTGCTCGGCGCCGACGACCTGACGACGCCGCAGCTCGCCGCGCTGGCGCGCGAGTTCAACCTCTCGGAGACGGCGTTCCCGATGGCGGGCGACGACGAGTGCGACTACCGCATCCGCATCTTCACGCCGGAGACGGAGCTGCCGTTCGCCGGCCACCCGTCGGTCGGGACGGCGTGGCTGCTCGCGTCGCTCGGGCGGATCGGCCACGGCCGCGTCGTGCAGCGCTGCGGCGCGGGGCTGCTGCCGTTGACGGTCGACGCCAACGGCGCCGAGCTCACCGGCGGCACGCCCACCGCCGACGCGGCGACGAACGTCGCGTCGACCGGGCTGCCGTTCGTGTTCGCGGAGGTGCCGGAGGAGGAGGTGGCGACGGCGACGGTCGGGACCGCGCAACGCCACGAGGTGGAGGGCACCGCCGGCGTCGCGATGTTCGCGTGGGACCCGGCGGCGCGGACGTCGCACGCGCGGGTGTTCGCGTTCGGGGCCGGGGTGCCGGAGGACCCGGCGACCGGGTCGGCGGCCACGGCGTTCGGCGCGTGGCTGGCCGCGAAAGGCTACGTGCCGGCCGACGGCGAGACGGCGTACACGGTCCGCCAGGGCGCGGAGATCGGCCGCCCGAGCACGTTGTACGGAACGGTCGTCACGCGCGGCGGCGCGGCGGTGGAGGTGCGCGTGGCGGGCGGCGTCGTACCGGTCGCCAACGGCACGATCCGGGTGCCCTAGCCCTATCAGCCCCGGTAGGGGCGGGGCGGCGTCTGGTCGGCGGCGCGGCGGGAACGCCCGTGCAGCGTCACCGGCACCCGCGTCTCGGTCGTCGCGGGGGACGGCGCCGGAGCCTCGGAACGCGCGCTCCAGTTGAAGTTGCTCGGCTGCTCGACGAGCTGCCCGGTCGGGATCAGCCGCGCGACCTTGCACTCGCGCGCCCAGCGGTCGCCGGCGGCGTCGCCGTCGCGGTTGTTGAGACGCTTGCCGACGAGCAGGGGGACGACCTCGTTCCACGCGGGCGAGCCCGGCGGCACCAGCTCGACGGCGGCGCGCCAGGCGACGAGCAGCCCCCACTTGTCCTTCGACCGGACGCTGACGACGGCGGAGTCCGCCTCGGCGAGGCCCGGCATGAGCTGCTCGGAGCCGTCGAACACGACGTAGACCGCGCCCTTGTGCCAGACGTGCCACACCGGCCGCGACGACTGGCCCTCGAGGCCGTCGTAGGAGAGCCAGACGAGCTCGGACTTCTTCGTCGTCTCCTCGATGAGCGGGTCGACGGCGACGGGGGCGCCGCCGACGGCGCCCGGACCCGGCTCGACGAACACCGGCACGCCGGGCACCGGCTCGTCGTCGATCGTGAAGACCAGCTCGTACTCGCCGACGGCGATCTCGAGGGACGCGACGCGGTCCTCGACGTCGTTCGTGTAGTACTCGCCCTGGAGCTCGACGATCCGCGGGTGCGAGCGGTACATCGTCAGGCGGTCGGAGGTCCGGACGATGCGGAAGTCCTCGACGTAGGCGCCCTGCGGGCCCGACCAGCCACGCCGGACGACGAACGGCTGGGTGCGGCCGCCCCGGTTGCCGAACGCGTGGACGACGGGGTCGCCGGCACCCTGCTCGTGCAGCTGCTCGTCGATGGCGATGGCGTAGCGCAGGCGGGCTCTGGGCACGGCCCGAAACTATAGTCGGGCGGTGGCAGCCGACCGAACCGCGGAGCGCGACGCGGCCCCCCGGGTCGGTGCGCTGGCCCGCCCGCCGCGCGGCGACGTGTGGCTGATCGTCCTCGGCGTGAGCGGCGTGTCGACGTCCGCGCCGCTGATCCGGGCCGCCGCGGCGCCGGCGTTCGCGGTGGCGTTCTGGCGCAACGCCATGGCCTGCGGCGTGCTCGTCCCGTGGACCTGGGCCCGGGCGCGGGACGAGGTACGGGCGCTGACGGCGCGCGACAAGCGGCTGGCGCTGCTCGCCGGCGGGCTGCTCGCGCTGCACTTCGCGACGTGGATCCCGTCGCTGTCGTTCACGTCGGTGGCGTCGTCCACGGCGCTCGTCGCGACGCAGCCGGTGTGGGCGGCGCTGATCGCGCGGTACCGCGGCGACAACGTGCCCGCGCTCGGCTGGGCGGGCATCTGGCTGGCCGTGCTGGGCGCCGTGCTGCTGACCGGCATCGACCTGCACTTCTCGGCGCGCGCGCTGACCGGAGACCTGCTCGCGCTCGTGGGCGGGTTCTTCGCGGCGGCGTACGTGACGGTCGGCGCGGAGGTGCGCCGCACCGTGTCGACCACCGTCTACACGACCGTCTGCTACGCCACCACGGCGGTGCTGCTGCTCGTCCTGCTCGGCGCGACGCGCACCCGCATGGTCGGCTTCCCGGCGCGGACGTGGCTCTCCATCGCCGAGCTCACGGTCGCCGCGCAGCTGCTGGGGCACAGCGTGTTCAACCGCGTGCTGAAGACGACGAGCCCGACGGTCGTGTCCATCTCGATCCTGTTCGAGATCGTCGGCGCGACGGTGCTGGCGGCGGTGTACCTGAACGAACGCCCGCGCCTGGTCGCGCTGCCCGCCGCCCTGGTCATCGTCGCGGGCATCGTCGCCGTCATCCGCGCGGGGGAGCGCCGCCCCGCCGTCGCCGGCGTGCCGGCCGTCGAGTGACGCCGGCGCCGGTACGGCGACCGGGTGACGTCCGACAACGGGCCGCGGCGGCGGTGGGACGCGAGGCACTGACGCGGGTTCGTTAGCATCCGGCGCATGCCGACGCTGCGTCCCCGCCGTTCCTGCCTCGCCGTCCCCGGCTCCTCGCCGAAGATGCTCGGGAAGGCCCAGGGCCTGCCCGCCGACCAGGTTTTCCTCGACCTCGAGGACTCGGTCGCGCCGCTCGCCAAGGAGGAGGCGCGCGCCAACGTCGTCGCCGCCCTCAACGACGGTGGCTGGGGCGACAAGACCCGCGTCGTGCGCGTCAACGACCTGACGACGAAGTGGACCTACCGCGACGTCATCACCGTGGTCGAGGGCGCCGGCGCGAACCTCGACTGCGTCATGCTGCCGAAGGTCCAGACGCCCGAGCAGGTGGTCTGGCTGGACCTGCTGCTCACGCAGATCGAGCAGACGATGGGGTTCGAGAACCGCATCGGCATCGAGGCGCAGATCGAGAACGCCAAGGGCCTGGTCAACGTCGACGCGATCGCCGGCGCGAGCGACCGGGTCGAGACGATCATCTTCGGGCCGGCCGACTTCATGGCCAGCATCAACATGAAGTCGCTCGTCGTCGGTGCGCCGCACCCGGACTACAACGGTGACCCGTACCACTACATCCTCATGCGCATCCTCATGGCGGCGCGGACCTACGACCTGCAGGCGATCGACGGGCCGTACCTCCAGATCAAGGACGTGGAGGGCTTCACCGCGGTCGCGAAGCGCAGCGCGGCGCTGGGCTTCGACGGCAAGTGGGTGCTGCACCCCGGCCAGATCGACGCGGCGAACGAGGTGTACTCGCCGAGCCAGGAGCAGTACGACCACGCCGAGCTGATCCTCGACGCGTACGAGTACTTCACGTCCGAGGCCGGCGGGAAGCGCGGGGCCGTGATGCTCGGCGACGAGATGATCGACGAGGCGTCGCGGAAGATGGCGCTCGTCATCGCCGGCAAGGGCCGCGCGGCGGGCATGGGCCGGACGAGCAAGTTCGAGCCGCCGGCGGAGTGACGCGGCGGCGGACGGTCCGGTGGCCGACGACGCGCTCGCCGGCACGCTGGACGTGCTGGCGCGCCGGGGCGCGCTCGCGGTGTTCCGCGCGCTGACCGGAGGGGCGTTGGGGGAGCGCGCGCTGGCGGCGCGGCTGCACGGGTTCGCGCCGAGCGTCGTGACGCAACGCGTCCACGACCTGCGCCGGATCGGGGTGGTGGAGGTCGTGCCGGAGAACGGCGACCTGCGCCTGTCGCCGCGCGGGCGGCGGCTCCAGGGGCTGCTCGACCAGCTCGAACGCTGGTCGGCCGGCTGACGTACGGCCGCGGCGGGTGCTGGGACCCGCCGCGGCCGCGTCGGTGCCTAGCTGTTGTTGCGGGCGTTGTTCAGGACGGCCACGCCGATCGCCATGCCGGCGATCATGCAGACGACGCCGGCCACCGCGGCCCAGACGCCGAGGCGGTCGCCCTTACGCCACGCGACGATGCCGCAGATGATCGCGGCCGGGCCGAACACGATCGGCAGGAACAGCAGCGACAGCGCCGCGCAGACGAAGCCGACGATGCTCAGCGTCCGGCCGCCGCCGGTGCCGGTCGTCGTCAGGTCGTGCGGGGTGCTGGTCCTGGTGTCGAGGTCGGTACGCATCGCGGTCTCCCTCTGGGTCGGTTTCCCCGTAACCGGGTTGGCTGCGCGGCGGTGTACCCAGCCGCGAGCGCGTTCACGCGGCTGCGCGATACTCGGCGGAACACAGCCGCGGCCGGCAGCACCTGCGCCGGACCGCCGTAGTCGAAGGGACCCGCCACATGGGCCGGCTCGCGCAGACCGACGGGCTCACCGAGATCCAGCAGGAGATCCTCGGCACCGTCCGCACGTTCGTGGACAAGGAGATCCTGCCGTACGCCACCGACCTCGAGCACAAGGACGAGTTCCCCGAGGCGATCGTCGAGGGCATGAAGGAGATGGGCCTGTTCGGGCTCATGATCCCGGAGGAGTACGGCGGTCTCGGCGAGTCGCTGCTCACCTACGCGCTCGTCGTCGAGGAGCTGTCCCGCGGCTGGATGAGCATCAGCGGGATCATCAACACGCACTTCATCGTGGCGTACCTGCTCAAGCAGCACGGGTCGCAGGAGCAGCGCGAGCGCCTGCTGCCGAAGATGGCCGCCGGCGAGGTGCGCGGCGCGTTCTCCATGTCCGAGCCGGGCTGCGGCTCCGACGTCTCCGCCATCAAGACGAAGGCCGTCCTCGACGGCGACGAGTACGTGATCAACGGCCAGAAGATGTGGCTCACCAACGGTGCCCGCGCCGGCGTCGTGGCGACGTTGGTGAAGACCGACGAGGGCGCCGAGTCGGTCTACAAGAACATGACGACGATCCTGGTGGAGAAGGAGCCCGGCTTCGGCGAGACCGCCCCCGGCGTCACCGTCCCCGGCAAGATCGAGAAGATGGGCTACAAGGGCGTCGAGACGACCGAGCTGGTCTTCACCGACCACCGCGTCCCCGCATCGGCCGTCCTCGGCGGCGACGCCGGCCGCGGCCGCGGCTTCTACCAGATGATGGACGGCGTCGAGGTCGGCCGCGTCAACGTCGCCGCGCGCGGCTGCGGCGTCTCGCTGCGGGCGTTCGAGCTGGCCATCGCCTACGCGCAGCAGCGGGAGACGTTCGGCAAGCCGATCGCGCAGCACCAGGCCGTGATGTTCAAGCTCGCCGAGATGGCCACCAAGGTCGAGGCGGCGCACAACATGATGGTGATGGCGGCGCGGAAGAAGGACTCCGGCCAGCGCAACGACGTCGAGGCCGGCATGGCGAAGTACCTCGCCAGCGAGTACTGCGCGGAGGTCGTGCAGGACGCGTTCCGCATCCACGGCGGCTACGGCTACTCGAAGGAGTACGAGATCGAGCGCCTCTACCGCGAGGCCCCGATGCTGCTCATCGGCGAGGGCACGTCCGAGATCCAGAAGATGATCGTCGGTCGCCGCCTGCTGGAGGAGTACGCGCTGCGGTGAGGGCGGCAGGAGCGGCGGCGGGCGGCGGCGAACACGTCGCCCCATGAAGCACCGTCTCGCGCGCCTCGCGCTGCTCGGCGGCATCGCCATCGCGGTGTCCGCGCCGATGACCGCCACCTCCAACGCCGCCCTGTGCAACTCGCCGCGCACCGTCGGCCTGTGCAACACGCTCAACGCCGTCTGCGGCGCGCTCGGCAGCGTCGACCCGGCGCTCGCCTGCGCGGTGTCCTAGCGCCCGCGGAACGTCCGGTACGTCCGCATACGTCCGCGCGAGATGGGTAGCAGCGGCGCATGGACGTCACGGACATCGCGAAGCTGTACACGGCCCACGGGCCGTACGTGTCGCTGTACCTGAACACGCCGGTGGCGGTGGAGAACGCCGCGCAACGGCTCGACCTCGCCTGGCGGTCGACGCGCAAGGAGCTGCTCGACGCGGGCGTGGACGAGGTGACGCTCGACGCGCTCGAAGGCGCGGTCCTCGCCGACCGGACGGAGGGCAACAGCCTGGTGGCGTTCGCGTCGCACGGCTCGGTGCTCTACGCGCGGCGGCTGCCGGAGGAGCTGGCGCGGGAGACGGCGCTCGTCGCGCCGCTGCCGTACGTCACGCCGTTGCTGTCGTGGCGGCAGACGCGCGTCCCGCACGTCGTCGTCCTCGCCGACCGCACCGGCGCCGAGATCCTCGCCTACGTGGACGAGAACGAGCCGGTCGTCAGCGAGGAGGTCGAGGGCTCGCACGACGTGATCCGGCGGGTGCAGCCGGGCGGCTGGTCGCAGCGGCGGTACCAGCAGCGCGCGCTCGACTCGTGGGAGGGCAACGCCGGCGAGATCGCGGGCGAGATCGAACGCGTCGCGCAGAGCGTCGGCGCGGAGGCGATCCTGCTCGGCGGCGACGTGCACGCGGTGCGGCTGCTCCAGGAGCACCTGCCCGCGCCGTTGCAGCCGCTCGTCACGGTGCTGGAGCACGGCGGCGGGCGCGCGGCCGACGGCGGCACGCCGTTCACGGCGGCGGCGATCGTGGACAAGGTCGGCGAGCTGGCGCTGGCGCGGCTGTCCCGGGTACTGGACGAGTTCCAGGAGGAACGCGGCCAGAACGACCGGGCGACCGACGGCGTCGCCGCGACGATCGAGGCGCTGCGCAAGGCGCAGGTCGCGACGCTGCTCGTCCACGACGAGCCGGACGACGACACGATGCTGTGGTTCGCCGACGACCCGACGCTCATCGCGGTCGACCGCGCCGAGCTCGACGGCCTCGCCGACCACGTCGAGCAGGGCCGGCTCGCGGACGTGCTCGTCCGCACGGCGCTCGCGACCGGTGCCGACGTGCTGGTCGTGCCGGCGAGCGGGACGGCGGTCCCGAACGACGGCGTCGGCGCGGTGCTGCGCTACTCCGACTGACCTCGGGCGTTCGGGCAGGATCGTCGGCGTGACCGCTGACGACCTGCCCGGACGCGTCGAGGCGCACCTGGTGTCGGCGCTGGGGCCGTCGACCGGCCGGGCCGGCGTGACGTTCCTCGGCGCCGAACGCATCGAGGTGCTGCGGTTCGGACCCGACCCCGACGGGCTGCACCGCTACGCGACGCTCGGCATGTCGTGGGCGCCGTTGCCGGACCCGACAGCAACGGTCGTGGACCCGGTGGAGGGGCCGCGCGCGGAGCTGGTGCTGTCGGTGCGCGGTCCGCGCGACGACGTGCTGCGCGGGCTCGCGGTGCTGGCGGCGAGCCCGTTCGTGGAGGGCGCGGTCGTGGTGCCCGGGGCGTCGCTGGACCTGGGCGAGCCGCTGTGGCCGGGGGCGGCGTTCACGGCGGTGCTGGTGGCCGAGCCCGGCGGTCTGGTCGAGGACCTGGGGGACGTGCGGTTCTTCCCGGTGCTGCCGATGACGCCGAACGAGGCGGCGTTCAAGCGGGTGCACGGCGCGGCGGCGCTGGAGGAGCGGTGGCTCGCGTACGGTACCGACCTGCGCGACCCGCACCGGGCCGCGGTGGACCTGACGTAGAGGACGGGCGATGCAGTTCGGCAGGTACTACGAGGAGTTCGAGGTCGGCGCGGTCTACAAGCACTGGCCCGGCAAGACGGTCACCGAGTACGACGACCACCTGTTCTGCCTGCTGACCATGAACCACCACCCGCTGCACCTCGACGCGAACTACGCCGAGAAGACCACGCAGTTCCAGCGCAACGTCGTCGTCGGCAACTACGTCTACTCGCTGCTGCTCGGCATGTCGGTGCCGGACGTCTCCGGCAAGGCGATCGCGAACCTCGAGGTCGAGTCGTTGAAGCACGTGGCGCCGACGTTCCACGGTGACACCATCTACGGCGAGACGACCGTGCTCGACAAGACCGAGTCGAGGTCGAAGGACGACCGCGGCGTCGTGCACGTCGAGACGCGCGGCTACAACCAGGACGGCACGCTCGTCTGCGTGTTCCGCCGCAAGGTGATGGTGCCGAAGCAGTCGCACGCGACGACCGGCGAGCAGCCGGGCCGGCCGGAGCCGAAGGCCTAGGAGGGTTCTGCGGAACCCCGCCCTGTCGACCCGAGCCCAGGCGACGACCGGCGGCGTTCTCGGGTGGCTGCGGGCAACACCAGCCCGCAGCCGCCCTGCGGCCTTGCCGGATCGACGCCTGGCCCTCGGCTCGCCGACGGGCCGGGTTCCGCAGAACCCTCCTAGAGCACACCCATCCGTTCCAGCTCGGCGAGCAGGCCGGGGGAGAGCGGCAACGCGCGCACCTCGTCCGGCGCGAAGAACGCCGCGTCGAGCGCGTCGTCGCCGGCGGCCAGCGTGCCGCCTACGGCGCGCGCCGCGAAGTCCTCGACGACGTAGCCGCCGCCGAGGTCGGCGCGGCAGAGCAGCGCGCCGACCTCGACGTCGAGACCGGTCTCCTCGCGCACCTCGCGCGCCGCCGCGCGCTCCGGCGTCTCGCCGGGCTCGATCCGCCCGCCGGGGATCGACCACAGCCCGCGCGCCGGCTCGTGCGCGCGGCGCACGAGCAGCAGGCGGCCGGCGTCGTCGCGCACGACCGCCCCCGCGCAGTTCACCCGCGGATCGCGTTTCTCCGTCTGCACCAACGGGAATCCCGTTCTCGACAGTGAACAGCCGGCGACCGCCGGCCGGACAAGGAGGCCATTGTGGTCCGCCGAGTAGTCGAAGAGGACGTCGCCACCCCGACCACCACCGTCTACGAGAACGACGGTTCGTGGATCGGCCGCACGATCGTCGCGCTGGTCATCCTGGCGCTGCTCGTCGCCGGCGCCGTCTGGCTGGTGCGCGCGCTGTCCGACAACAACGACAACGGTGTCGACATCAAGCCGAACGTCAACATCACGCAGAACGACGACACCAGCGGCGGCAGCGGCGACACGGGCAACGTGCAGCCGTCCGGCGCCCTCCCGAGCTGACGGAGGCTGACGTGAACCTGCTCGTGCTGCTGATCCTGCTGCTCGTCGTGCTCGCGATCGTCGCCGGCATCGGCGGCCCGCGGATGTACTCGACGCGCCGCCGCACCGTCATCGTCGACGACGAGCCCGTGGTGGAGCGCCGCCGCTACGTCGAGGACGACGTCGTCTAGAGCGTTCTTCCGGTTCGGACACGCCCGGCCCGCCTGCCCCGCGCAGGCGGGCCGCCGCGTTGTCCGGGCCGTTGCGGCCCGCCCCGGCACCTCGCGCTACTGGTGAGTAGCGGCCGCGCGCACGCGGCGTTCGGTGAACGACGGCGTCGCTACTCACCAGTAGCGCAGCCGCCGGGCGGGGCGCGGACCCGTACCCGCACCGCCGCGTCAGGAGGTTCTGGCCCGCGCGGGGGGTTGACGCGGCGCGCGCGCGGACCGACCTTGGCTGACATGACCGTTCCCGCGACCTGTTCCCGCTGCGGGGGGCCGCTGCGCGCGCCGGGCTTCTGGTCCAGCGCCTGGCAGTGCGAGCTGCACGGTGAGGTGCACCCGTTCCACGCCGCGCCGGCGCCGAGCCTGGCCGCGGTCGAACGTCTCGTCGCCGACTCGCCGCGGGTACCCGTCTGGGTGCCGCGGCCGCTGCCGGCCGGGTGGACGGTGACCGGCGTCGCGCGCGCGGGCGACGACCGCACCGGTGTGGTGGCCTCGCTCGTCGCGGTGTCCGGCCCGAGCGCCGCCGGCCTGGCGGACGTGGTGCTCATCGCGGAGGAGCCGGGCGTCGGGCTCGGCGCGCGGTTCGCCGGTCTCGCCGGGACCGACCCGGGGCCGTGCCCGGACGCCCCGCCGGACCACAAGATCGAGGCCGCCGGGCACCCGACCGCGCTGTGGCGCACGGCCACCGGCGACGACCGGTGCGCGCTCGTTGGCGAGTCGAAGGCGTACTGGCTGTGGTGCGTCGTCTGGCCGGAGACGGCGGGCGACGTGCTCGACCGCGTGGTCCTGCACGACCTCCGCGACGGGGGGCACCCGGAGCTGGAGCTGGTCTTCGGCGCGCAGACCCCGCGCCTCACGCCGTAACCACGGGCCCTATGCCGGAGGGCCGCCCCGCGGGATGCGCGGAACGGCCCTCCGGGTCGGGCGGGCGGCTCAGGTGACGCTGAACGAGTCCGAGTCGCTGTGGTTGACGCCCGCCGTGTCGTTGTAGTCGAAGTACGACCACGCGGTGCCGGTGGCGGACGGGTTCTTGCCGACGACGCGGGTCGTCGTCACGCCGCCGGACCGGGCGTAGCCGTACGCCGTGGTGGTCTGGTCGGACGCGCTGCTGGCGCAGGTGATCTCGTCGGGCATGTCGGGCGTGACGACGTCGTAGTGGGCGCTGGCGTTGAACGAGTCGCCGGAGCTCTTCCAGACGAAGAACACCCGCTTGGTGACGGTGATGCCGAGGAACGAGCCGCGGGCCTGGAGCTCGGCGACGGCGCCGGTGGGGGCGCCGGTGCCGACGGGGTCGACCCAGGTGAGCGTGTAGTTCTGCGTGCCGGTGCTGCCGCAGCCGTCGGTCCACGGGTCGCTGTGCGCGGTGACCGAGCCGACGACGTCGCCGTTCACGGGGGGCGGGGAGACGGGGCTGGTGCTGTCGACCGCGTGGGCGAGCAGCGCGCCGGTGGCCAGGTGCAGCGTGGCGTTCGTCTTCGGCACGTTGGTGCCGTAGTCGACGAACGTCGTCAGGTCGGCGACGGCGCTGTGGGTGGTGGGGTTCGGCGTGGCGGTGAAGCTGAGCGCGCCGGCGTGGGCGTGGGGCGCGAGCAGCGCGAGGGCGGCACAGACCACCGTCGTCGCTCCGAACCGCGTGCGTAGGGTCACGTTCTCCTCCTGTCCCCGGTGACTGGCGATCTGCCAGCCTGGAACGTGCCATCGCTTTATGGCGCATAGGCCGATGGAAGAGATAGAGGCGATTTGTGCCCTATGTCCTTACTCGGAGGTAAGGGTGGGAGCGGCAGCAAGCGCCTCGGCCGCCGCCGCGCTGACCCGCGCCTCCATGGCGCGGGCGAACAACGGCTCGATGGTCGCGAGCGCGAGCGGCGGCAGCCGGTGCAGCGCGTCGGTGATGCGTTGCAGCTCGTCCGGCGGCATGCCGCGGTCGACGTAGGGCCGCCACACCCGGTCGAGGAACAGCGCGACCCAGCGCTCGGCGATCCGGTCCAGGTCGGTGACCAGCACGGCCGCCTCGGCGAGCAACGCGTCCACCGGCAGGCCGGCGGCGCGCAGCTCGCGGCCGGCGTGCAGGATCCGCGTGCTCGGCACGGCGTAGCCGCCGTCCTCGGTCGGCACGACCAGGCCGAGCCGCACCGAGGCCGCGAGCGACTCGTCGTCCAGGTCGAACTCGCGCAGGAGGTCCGCGCGGCCGAGCACCCGGTGCGCCTCGTCGCGCCACGACGCGTCGAGCGCCTCCTCGAGGCCGAGCAGCCCGGCCAGGCCGTAGCCGCGTTCCCACGCGTCGAACAGCTCGCGGATCGCCGCGAGCGAGAAGCCGCGGTCGAGGAGCTGCGCGATGTGGTGCAGCCGCGCGACGTGCCCCTCGCCGTAGTGGCCGGTGCGGCCGACGAGGCGCGGCGGCGGGAGCAGGCCGCGCTCCTGGTACGCCCTGATGTTGCGGCTGGTCGTGCCGGTCCGTTGCGCGAGCTGGTCGATGGTCAGGTCGTCGGTCATCAGAACGTCGTCGCCGACGAGAAGTGGAACGACCCGAGCCGCAACGCCGGCACCCGGACCGAGCCGCCGAACTCGCTGCCCAGCGCGGTGTCCCGCCCCACCGCCTCGACCGTGTCCAGCGCCGCGAGCACCGACTGCGTGAACCGCAGGTTGCGCACGCCGCCGACGACCGCGCCGTCCTCGACCAGGAACGTCCCGTCGCGGGTCATGCCGGTCAGCGTCGTGGACAGCGCGTGGACGGCGTTCGTGTAGTGGAAGCGCGTGACGAGCAGGCCGCGCTCGCAGCCGGCGACGAGGTCCTCCGCCGACGCGTCGCCGGGGCGCAGCGCCGGGTTGGCGGGGAAGCCACCCTCCGGGTTGGGCGCCGGGTGCGCGTGGCCGGTCGAGGTCGCCCTCGCGATGCGGGCGGACATGCGGTCGTGGGCGGCGTTGACGGCGACGCCGTCCTCGACGAGCGGCAGCGCGCGCTTCGGCGTCCCCTCGGCGTCGAACGGCAGCCCGAGCATGCCGGGCGCGAGCGGGTCGTCGACGATCGTGACGAGCGGCGAGCAGACCCGCTGCCCGAGCCGCGCCGACAGCGCGGAGCGCCCCTCCGCGACGTCGCGGCCGCCGAACGCCAGCCAGCAGAGCCACTCCACCAGCGTCCCGACGGCGGGGGGCTCGAGGATGACGCGCCAGTCGCCGGGCGGGACGTCCCGCGGGTGCCGGCCGACGTCGGTCTTGCGGACCGCGCGCGCGGCCGCGGCGGCGGCGTCGATGCCGCCGAGCGACGCGGCGGTGTCCTCGCCCCAGCCGGTCGAGTCGTCGCCGGAGACGAGGCAGGTGACCGACGCGCGGGTGCCGGCGGCGTAGGCGGCGACGCCGAGCGAGTTGACGACGGCGGTCTCGCGGCGGCCGGTCTCGGCGGTGCCGGCGGCGACCATGCCGGTGCCGAGCTCGGCGAGCATCGCGGCGACGAGCGCGGCGCGTTCGGCGGGGGAGGCGGCGGCGGTCGCGGCGTCGTCCTCGGCCGCGCCCGGCTCGTACGCCGCCGGCCCGGCCAGCCCGGCGAACCCCTCGTCGCGCGGGGTCACGCGCGCCGCCTCGACGGCGGCGCGGGCCGCGTCGCGCAGGCCGGCGGGCGTGAGGTCGTTGGTGGCGACGACGCCGACGCGGGCGCCGTCGACCACGACGCGGACGCGGGCCTCGCCGTCGACGCGCGCGGTGTTCTGGTGGACGCGCGACTCGGCGAACCTCGTCAACGCCGTGTCGTCGCGCGTCAGCAGCACCTCGACGCCGTCGGCGCCGTCGACAGCCAGCGCCTCCGACGCCAGCGACAACGCCGTGTCCCGGCCGAGGCCGGTCACGGCCGCGCCCCGGTCGTGACGCCGCGGAACCGCCCGGTCGGCGCGCCGTGCGCGACGCGCGCGGTCTGCATCGGCTGGCCCTTGCCGCAGTTCGGCACGCCCCAGACCTTCCAGTCGCCGCCGAGCGCGTCGCAGGCGCCCCAGAACTCCGTCGTGCGGCCGGCGTAGGTGGGGTTGCGGTAGAGCCGGCCGAGGCGGCCGTGCCGCACCTCGTACGCCGCCTCGCAGCCGAACTGGAAGTTCACCCGCCGGTCGTCGATCGACCACGAGCGATTGGTCGCGAGCAGCACGCCGTCGTCGGTGTCGGCGACCAGGTCGTCCAGGGTGCCGGCGTCGCCCGGCTGCAACGACACGTTGTTCATGCGGATGAGCGGGATGGCGTTCCACGAGTCGGCGCGGGCCGTGCCGTTGCTCGACTGGCCGAGCAACGCCGCCGTCTCGCGGCTGGTGAGGAAGCCCTCCAGGACGCCGCCGACGACGATCGGCGCGCTGCCCGCCGGCACGCCCTCGTCGTCGTAGCCGAACGTCCCCAGGGCGCCGGGCGTCGTCGCGTCGGCGAGGATCGTGACGAGCGGCGAGCCGTAGCGCAGCCGCCCGCGGTCCTCGACCGTGACGAACGACGTCCCGGCGAACGCGCGTTCCATGCCGAGGATGCGGTCCAGCTCGGTCGGGTGCCCGACCGACTCGTGCACCTGCAACGCGAGCTGGCTCGACTCGAGCAGCAACGTCGTCTCGCGCGCCGGCAGCTCCGGCGCGATGAGCAGCGCGACCGCCTCGTCGCACGCGGGCCGCGCGTGGCCGGGCAGGTCGAGCGCGACGACGTCCTCCCAGCCGCCGCAGGTGAACTGGCCGCGGAACGAGTTCGGCCACGACCGGTGCTGGAGCTCGCCCTCGCCGAGCGCGGTGCCGCGCAGCCCGCCGCCGACCTGCACGACGCGCTGGTCGAACCACGCGCCGTCGCTGGCGCGGTACAGCGTCGTGCGCTGCCACGCGTCGGTCGTCGCCTCGACGTAGGCGATGCCGGGCGCCTCGCGGCCGGCGGCGGCGGTGGCGAGCAGCAGGTCGATCTTCTCGGCGAGCGGGACCTCGAACGGGTTGCGCCCGTGCGGGGTCACGTACGTGCCGGCGGGGCGTTCGCTGTCGTCCAGGCGGACCGGCTCGCCGCGCAGCGGGGCCGACGCGCGGGCGATCTCGACGGCGCGCTCGGCGGCCGCGCGCAGGCCGGACGGGTCGTTGGTGGCGGCGAAGCCCCAGGCGCCGTCGACCAGCACGCGGATGCCGACGCCGCGCGAGGTCGTGCGGCTGACGCCCTCGACGCGGTCGTCGCGGACGTCGACGGACTCGGCCAGCTCCTCGACCACGCGGACGTCGGCGAAGCCGGCGCCGGCGGCGCGGGCCGCCGCGAGCGCGGCGTCCGCCCACTCGGCATGCCTGGCGGGGGGTGCGAACGCGGGGTGCTGCACGGCTACGAGCATGTCACGTCAGGGAAGGACGGCCCTATCCGGATCGCCCGAGATGCCCTATCCTGCGGCTCCCCTACACTCCCGGAGTCCCCGCATGCCCCGGTTCAGCCGACAGAGCGCCCTGCTCTCCGTCCTCGTCACCGCCGCGGCAGCGCTCGCGGCCACCGTCACGCCCGGCAGCAGCGCCGTCGCCGGCACCGGCACCCCGACGTTCGCGACCTACGTCGCGCCGTCGAACCTGCCGAGCTGGAACTACGCGCCCGAGCCGTCGATCGGCGTCAACCCGAACACCGGCGCCGTGATGTACCAGTCCGACTCGCAGGTCTACCGCGTGAAGTTCAACGACTCGACGGTCCCCGCCACCGCGTCCTGGCAGAACGTCACGCCGCTCAACAGCATCATCAACATCGACCCGATCCTCGCCACCGACAGCAGCACCGGCCGCACCTGGGCCGGCGGCCTCGACGGCGAGTGCAGCGAGATGTCGTACACCGACAACGACGGCCAGTCCTGGACGCCGATGGTCAACCCGTGCGCCGTGGTGTTCGACCACGAGTCGATCGGGTCCGGCCCGTGGGCGGGCGGCAAGCCGGTGTACGCGACGTACAACCGCGCCGTCTACTACTGCGCGCAGACGTCGTACGACATGTGCGCGACGAGCCTCGACGGCGGCCTGACGTTCCTGCCCGCGACGATCGTCGGCGGCGTCTGCAACAGCCAGCACGGGCACATCAAGGTCGCGCCGAACGGCACCGCGTACCTGCCGAACCGCCACTGCGGCGGCAAGGCCGGCGGCGGCATCACGACCAACAACGGCCTGACCTGGAGCAGCTACACCGTCAACGGGTCGAGCACGAACAGCCGCGGCTTCGACCCGTCGGTCGCCATCACGCCCGACAACACCGTGTACGAGGCGTGGGCCGGCGCGAACAACCACCCGATGGTCGGCCGCCTCGCGCCCGGCGCGACGAGCTGGGACCGCGTCACCGACCTCGCGTCGACCGTCAGCCCGGCGCTCGTGGCGTCGACGTTCCAGAGTGCGGTCGCGGGTGACAACGGCCGCGTCGCGGTGGCGTTCCTCGGCACGTCCGCCGGTGGCACGGGCATCCCGTTCGACAACGGCTTCCACGGCGTCTGGTACCTCTACGTCTCCTACTCCTACGACGGCGGCCAGAGCTGGACGACGGTGAAGGCGTCGCCGGACCCGGTGCAGCGCGGCTGCATCTGGGACCTCGGCGGCAGCAACGTCTGCCGCAACCTGCTCGACTTCATGGACGCCAACGTCTCGCCCGACGGCCGTGTCGTCGTCGGCTACGCCGACGGCTGCGTCGGCGCCTGCGCGGGCACCGGCGGCACCGAGGCGCAGTCGACCTCGACCGTCGCGACGATCACCCGGCAGAGCACCGGCAAGGGCCTGTACGCGGCGTACGACAGCGCGACCGGCGCCACCCCGGTGGCGCCGTCGCTGACCGCCACCCGCGGCAACGCGTCCGTGTCGTTGTCGTGGACGACGCCGTCCGACGGCGGCAGCGCGATCACCGGCTACAACGTCTACCGCGGCACGAGCAGCGGCGGCGAGACGCTGCTCACGACCACCGGCGTCACGAACTCCTACAGCGACACCACCGCCGTCAACGGCACGGCGTACTACTACCGGGTCGCCGCGGTGAACGTGAACGGCGCCGGCGCGCAGTCGAACGAGACGTGGGCCAGGCCGGCGGCGAGCAACACCGCGCCGACGGCGTGCTTCACGCACGGCGAGGCGGCGCTGTCCGTCTCCGCGAACGGCGGCTGCTCGACCGACGTCGACGGCCCGATCTCGTCGTGGTCGTGGTCGTGGGGCGACGGCTCGCCGTCGTCGACCGGCTCCACCGCCGCGCACACGTACTCGACCGCCGGCACCTACACCGTCGGCCTCACCGTGACCGACAGCAACGGCACCACCGGCACGACGACGCAGTCGGTGACGGTCGCGACGACGAGCGACCCGGACCCGTCGACGCAGACGCTGTCCAACGGCTCGCCCGCCTCGAACACGCACGGCAACGCCGGGACGTGGCAGTACTACAAGGTCAACGTCCCGGGCGGGCAGTCGCAGCTCAAGGTCGACCTCACCGGCTCGCAGTCGTGCAACGCGCTCGGCTGCAACCCGAACCTCGACGTCTACGTCCAGCTCGGCTCGAAGCCGACGACGGCGTCGTACGCCTGCGCGGGCACGTCGTCCGCGTCGGTGGAGACCTGCACGATCAGCGCCCCGGCGACCGGCTGGTACTACGTGGGCGTCTACGTGCAGAGCGCGGTCTTCGGCTCGACGTACTCGGTCAAGGCCACCTACAGCTGACCCGGCCGGTGCCCCCGGCCGGGGCTAGTCTCGGCCGGTGCGCATCGACCTGCACGCCCACAGCACCGCGAGCGACGGCACCGACGTGCCGTCGCTCGTGGTGTCTCTGGCGCGCGACGCCGGCCTCGACGTGGTGGCGCTCACCGACCACGACACGACGGCCGGCTGGGCGGAGGCCGCGGCGGCGCTGCCGCCCGGGCTGACGCTCGTTCCCGGCGCGGAGCTGTCCTGCGCGTGGGAGGGCGTGAGCCTGCACCTGCTGGCCTACCTGTTCGACCCGGCCGCACCGGAGCTGGCGCGCGAGCTGGAGCTGCTGCGTACCGACCGGGACCGGCGCGCGCGGGAGATGGTGGCGCGGCTGCGCGCGCTCGGGGCGGACGTCACGTTCGACCGCGTCGGCGAGCTGGCCGCGGGCGGCGCCGTCGGGCGCCCGCACGTCGCGCGCGCGCTGGTCGAGGCGGGCGTGGTGCCGGACGTGCCGGCGGCGTTCACCGACGAGTGGATCGGCTCGTCCGGGCGCGCCTACGTCGACAAGTACTCGCTCGACCCGGTCCGCGCGGTGCGGCTCGTGGTCGAGGCGGGCGGCGTCGCGGTGTTCGCGCACCCGGCCGCGGTCAAGCGCGGCCGCACCGTCGGCACCGACGCGATCGAGGCGCTCGCGGCCGCCGGGCTGGCGGCGTTGGAGGTGGACCACCCCGACCACGACGCGGCCGCGCGGGCGGCGCTGCGCGACGTGGCGGCGGCGCTGGGGCTGCTCGTCACGGGGTCGAGCGACGACCACGGCACGATCACCGGCCGCCGCCTCGGCTGCGAGACGACCGCCCCGGAGGTCTGGGCGGCGCTGCGCGAGCGGGCCAGCGGCACGGCTCCGGTCGTGGCCGCGTGACCGTCGACGCGCGGCTCTGCGGCGAGGTCTTCGTCACGCTGACCGTGATCATGGACCCGCTCGGGACGGTGCCGATCTTCCTCGGCCTCACCGCCGGCCGGCCCGTCGCGGCGCGGCGGCGGCTCGCCTGGCAGGCGGTGCTCGTCGCCGGGCTGGTCATCGGGACGTTCGCGATCTTCGGCCAGCAGATCCTCGGCTACCTCGGCATCACCCTCCCCGCCCTCCAGGGCGCGGGCGGGCTGCTGCTCGTGCTGGTGGCGCTGGAGCTGCTCCGCGGCGGCGCGTCGGACCCCGAGGAGGTCCCCGACGTCAACGTCGCGCTGGTCCCGCTCGGCACGCCGCTGCTCGCCGGCCCCGGCGCCATCGCCGCGACGATCGTGTTCGTGCGCGAGGCGTCCGGCGCGGGCGACGTCGTCGCGATCGCGCTCGGCCTGGTCGCCGTGCACGTCGTGCTCTGGCTGGTGCTGCGCTTCTCCGGCGCGGTGCTGCGGGTCGTCGGCGAGGCCGGCATCCACCTGCTCACGCGGATCCTCGGGCTGCTGCTCACCGCGATCGCGGTGCAGCTCGTGGCCGACTCGGTACGTGCCTTCGTGCGGATGGGGTGATCGTGGTGACGCGTGCGTTGCGGGTGGCCGGAGCCGTCTACCTGGCGACGTTCCTCCTGCACACGGCCGACCACCTGCGGCGCGGCCCGTCGGCGTCGCCGCGGTCGGTGCTCGCGCTGGGGACGCTCGCCGCGGTGTTCCAGGTGGTGGCGATCGTCGCGGTGCTGCGCGGCTCGGAGCGCGGGCCGCTGCTCGCCGTCGCCGTCGGGCTGCCCGACGCGGTCGGCATCGTCGCCGCGCACCTGCTGCCGCGGTGGGGCGCGATCAGCGACGCCTACCCGGGCGCGCCCGCCGCGGCCGGCGTCACCGCGCTGTCCTGGGTGACCGCGGTCGCGGAGGCGGCGGCCGCGCTGGCGTTCGCCTGGTACGGGTGGCAGGCGCTGCGCGCCGTTCGCGCTGGGCGAACACCCGCCGCCGCCTGACGTCCCCGTTCCTGTCACACCCGGGTGTGAGCATGCGGGCATGGAGACGTTGACGTTCACCGGGATGCCGCGGCGGCTGTTCGGCGTGTCCGCGTCGTCGCTCGGCGCGTGGCTCGACTGCCCGCGGCGGTACCGGTTCGCCTACGTCGACCGGCCCGCGCCGCCGCGCGGGCGCGCGTTCGCGCACGGCTCGGTCGGGGCCAGCGTGCACAACGCGTTGCGCGAGTGGTGGCTGGCGCCGCGCGAGCGGCGCACGCCGGAGGCGGCGGCCACGGGGGTCGACCTCGCCTGGATCCCCGAGGGGTTCCGCGACGCCGAGCAGTCGGAGACCTGGCGCGCGCGGGCGCGCGAGTGGGTCAGCGCCTACGTCGCCGGCGTCGACCCGGCCGACGAGCCGCGGTCGGTGGAGCGCAACGTCGCCGCGCGCTACCGCGACACGCAGGTCAAGGGGCGGCTCGACCGGCTGGACGAGCGCGACGGCGAGCTGGTCGTCGTCGACTACAAGACCGGCCGCCGCGGCGTGAGCGGCGACGAGGCGCGCGGGTCGTGGGCGCTGGCGATCTACGCGTACGCCGTGGAGCGGACGTTGCGGCGGCCGTGCCGGCGGGTGGAGCTGCACCACGTGCCGACGGGGGAGGTGGTGGCGCACGAGTTCACGGTGGAGTCGTTGCGCCGCCAGCTCGACCGGATCGACGCGGCGGCGGAGGAGGTGCGAGCGGCCGTCGCGGCGGTCGCCGACGCGTCGCCCGGGGAGGCGGCGGGCGCGGCGGAGGCGGCGTTCCCGGCGCGGCCGTCGCCGGGGTGCGCGTGGTGCGACTTCCACCGCTCGTGCGCGGCCGGGCAGGCGGCGGTCCCGCGCGCGCGGGACCCGTGGGCCGGGCTGGGAGGTGAGGCCTAGGCGTGCCTCGGCGCTAGCCGAGCTCGACGCCGTACGCGATCACCTGGGCGCGCGACCGGGCGGCGACGATCGTCGTCTCGGCCGTGAGCGTGGGCGTCGCGTCGACCCGGACGGCGACCGTCGGCAGCGAGATCGCGAACGGCCCGGTGATGACGGGGAGGCAGACGGGGACGATGCACTCGTTCAGCCCGACGCCGCCGCTCTCCTCGATGTCCCGGTCGTCGCACGTCGTCGGCACCTGCGGCGCGGCGGCGCCGACGCAGACGTGGTAGCCGAGGTCGTGCGTGTGGTCCGAGTCGAAGCGCACCACCGCCCCGGTGACGGTCGGCGCGGCGACGCCGTCGAGGGTCGCCGACCCGCGGGTGAACGGCTGGACGCCGGGCGCCGACGGCACCGTCGACACCACGTCCCGGACGCGCAGCCCGCCCCACTGGCGGGCGGCGAACCGCGCGGTGCCGGTGCGCGCGCCGCGCAGGTGCAGCGTCGCGGTGACGCGCGACCCGGGGTCGCCGATCAACGTGACGGCGATCGTGCCGCGCGGCAGCGGGTGGCGCGTCTCGTTGTACCGCCACGCCGCGACGGCCGGCAGGTCGACGCTCGTGCAGCTCGCGTCGCCGAACGCGCACGTCGACGGCAGGCCGACGACCTCGTTCACCCAGGTGCCGGTGCGCAGGTCGGAGACGAGGACGCCGGCGAAGCGGCTGCCGGTCGCCTTGAGGTCCGCGAAGTGGTCGTACGCGACCGACACCGGCCGGTCCACGGTCACCAGCACGCGGCCGCCGGCCGGGCCGCTGACGACGGTGGTCGCGCGGACGGGCGCCGGCATGACCGGCGTGGCCGCCGTGGCGGCCGGACCGGCGACGCCGGCGACGAGCGCGGCGGCGGCGACCAGGTGGGACGGGCGGTGACGCATCGGGCTGCTGCCCCCCTCTCCGCGCGCCCTGCTGGGGTGGCGCGCGGAGTGCGAGTATCCAGCGTCAACGGCACCGTCGTCACCCAGGGTCAGGAGGCCGCCGTGCGGGTCAGCGCCAAGGCGGAGACGTTCACCGAGTCCGTCATCCGCGAGATGACGCGGCTCTGCCTCCAGCACGACGGGATCAACCTGGCGCAGGGGTTCCCCGACTTCGCCTGCCCGCCCGAGCTCAAGGAGGCGGCGAAGGCGGCGATCGACGCCGACGTCAACCAGTACGCCATCACCTGGGGCGCCAAGCGGTTCCGCGACGCGGTTGCCGCGAAGATCGGCCGCACCTACCCCGGCTGGACCGTCGACCCCGAGCGGGAGCTCTGCGTCACCTGCGGCTCGACCGAGGCGATGATCTCCACCTGCCTCGCGCTGGTCGACCCGGGCGAGGAGGTGGTGCTGTTCGAGCCGTTCTACGAGAACTACGGCCCCGACGCGATCCTCTCCGGCGCCGTCCCGCGCTACGTCACGCTGCACGAGCCGGACTGGTCGATCGACGAGGCGGAGCTGCGGGCGGCGTTCAGCGATCGCACCCGCGCGATCGTGGTCAACACCCCGCACAACCCGACCGGCAAGGTGTTCACCCGCGCCGAGCTGGAGCTGATCGCCGAGCTCTGCCAGCGGCACGACGCGCTGGTGCTCACCGACGAGATCTACGAGCACATCCACTACCTCGGCCCCGGCGGCCACGTCCCGCCCGCGACCGTGCCCGGCCTCGAGGACCGGACGGTGACGATCAACGCCCTGTCCAAGACGTACGCGGTCACCGGCTGGCGGGTCGGCTGGACCGTCGCGCCGCCGGAGTACACGAGCGCGATCCGCAAGGTCCACGACTTCCTCACCGTCGGCGCGGCGGCGCCGTTGCAGGAGGCGGGCGCGGCGGCGATGGCGCTGCCGCCGGAGTACTACGAACGCCTCGCGGTCGACTACCGCGAACGCCGCGACCTGCTCTGCTCGGTGCTGGAGAAGGCCGGCTTCGGGTTCCGCGTCCCGGACGGCGCGTACTACGTCATGTGCTCGACGGCGGGGCTGGACCCCGACCGCGACGACGTGGCGTTCGCGCGGCGGCTGGTGACCGAGGTCGGGGTGGCGGCGGTGCCCGGGTCGAGCTTCTACGCCGACCCGGCGCAGGGGGCGGACAAGATCCGGTTCGCGTTCCCGAAGCGGCTGGAGACGCTGGAGGCGGCGGCCGAGCGGCTCGCCCGGCTGTAGCCCGGCAGCGCGCTCAGCCGGTGCCGGCGAGGCGGCGGCGGCGCGGCTGCCGGTCGTCCGGTGGCAGCCCGGCGGCGCGCGCCCGCGCGTCGCGCACCGGCGGCCCCTCCCGCACGTGCGCGGGCACGAGCAGCAGCGACCGCCGCAACGCCCGCACCGCCGCCGTCGCGGCCACGTCGCCGGCCGGCGTGGCCGGCAGCCCGTAGAGGCGGCGGGCCCAGCGCGGCAGCAGCGCGAACGCCGTCCCCGCGATCGTCGCCCAGAGCGGCTTCGCGGCGGCCAGCCAGGCGTTCGGCATCGGCGGCAGCAGCACGAACGCCGCCGCCCGCCGCGCCTCGGCCGTCGCCCGCAGCTCGGGTCGCATCGCCTCGAAGTACGCCGCCAGCTCGGCGACCGACCCCGGCACCGCCGCCGGGTCGAGGCCGACGAGCCGCGCGGCGACCCGCTGCTCGGTGACGTACCCGTCCGCCTCGGCGGCGGTGAGCGGCCCGCCCGCGCGCCGGTACGTCGACAGGAACGAGTCGACCAGGCAGCAGTGCACCCACCGCAGCAGCTCCGGGTCGGCCACCCGGTACGCCGCGCCGCTCTCCGGCTCGACGCCGTGCAGCGGCCGGTGGATGCCCCGGACGCGGGCGGCCGCGCGTTCGGCCTGGGCGGTCGTCCCGAACGACACGGTCGTGACGTAGCCGACGGTCCGCATCAGCCGGCCCCACGGGTCGTCGCGGAAGCTCGAGTGCTGCGCGACGCCCGCCATCGCGAGCGGGTGCAACGCCTGGAGGTGCAGCGCGCGCAGGCCGCCGACGCCCATCACCGGGTCGGCGTGCACCCGCCAGGTCAGGCTCGCCGGCCCGAAGAGTCCCTCGTCGCCCACCCGTCGAGCATGGCACCCGCGCCGGCCGGGCGCCGCTCGGCGCGAGCCGTAGGCTGGCGCTCTCAACACCGCCCGCACCCGAGAGGCCCGCCCGTGTCCGTCGTGAAGATCAACGTCCTGACCGTGACGCCGGAGCTGCGGGAGACGCTGGAGCAGCGGTTCGCCGCGCGGGCCGGGGCGGTCGAGGGCAGCGACGGGTTCGAGTGGTTCGAGCTGCTCCGCCCGGCCGAGGGCACCGACCGCTACCTCGTCTACACGCGCTGGCGCGACGAGGAGTCGTTCCAGGCGTGGCTGGCCGGGCAGTCGCACGGCGGCGGCGCGCCTGCCGCGCACGCGGGCGGCGGCCCCGGCGGCGAGCGCCCGCAGCCGGCCGCGAGCGGGTCGGAGCTGTGGTCGTTCGAGGTCGTGCAGTCGGCGGGGCCGCGCCAGTAGGGGCTAGGAGCGCAGGTACGACGCGCCGTTGACGTCGACGATCGTCCCGGTCGCGAACGCCGCCTCCGGCGACGCCAGGAACAGCACCGCGTGCGCGACCTCCTCCGGCCGCGCCACCCGCCCGTACGGGCTCTGCTCGCGGATCGCCGCGCCCTCCGGCCCGGCGAGGTACGGCGCCGCCATGTCGGTCTCCACGAAGCCCGGCGCGACGGTGCCGACGCTGATGCCGAACGGCGCGAGCGCGAGCGCCAGCGACTGGCCGAGGGCGTTCAGCCCGGCCTTGCTGGCGGCGTACGCCGGGTGGTCCGGCTCGCCGCGGAACGCGCCGCGCGAGGAGACGTTGACGATCGCGCCGCCGCCGCGCTCGCGCAGGTGCGGGACGGCGCACCAGCAGGCGTTGGCGGCGCCGACCAGGTTGGTGGCCAGCGTGCGCGACCAGGCGTCCTGCCACTGCTCGTACGACGCCCGCGCGACCGGGTGCGCGTCGAGGTAGACGCCGGCGTTGTTGACGAGCACGTCCAGGCCGCCGAGCGACCCGGCCGCGGTGTCGACCATCGTCCGCACCGCCGCCGCGTCGGCCAGGTCGGCCTGCACGGTGACGTGCCCCTCGCCGGACAGCGCGGTGACGGTCGCGGCGGCCTCGGCGGCGCCGGCGTTGTAGTGGACGGCGACCCGCGCGCCCGCCACCGCGAACGCCACCGCCACCGCCCGCCCGATCCCGCGCGACGCCCCGGTGACGAGCACCGACCGGCCGGCGAACGTCACGCCACGCCCCACGCGTCGAGCAGCGCGCGCGCCGTCTCGACCGGGCGTTCGGCGGCGGGGGAGTGCAGCGCGCCGGGCACGACGACGCACGGCGCGCCGAGCCGCTCGGCCATGTCCCGCTGCACGTCCACCGGCCACGCGTCGTCGTGCTCGCCGCAGAGGACGACGGTGCGGACGCCGGACGCGCGCAGCGCCGCGGTGCGGTCCGGCTCGTGCCGGACCTCGTACCCCATGACCCGCAGGCCGACGACGCTGCTGCCGACGAACCGCCGCCGCAGGAACGCCGCCAGCTCGCCGTCCGGCGCGACCGGCGACTGCGCCAGGATCGCGTCGAACACCGCCTCCGGGCCGTACGTGTCGAGCACCGGCTCCAGCGCCACCATCGCGTCCACCTGCGGCCCGGCCAGCCCGGCCGGCCCGGAGTCCATGAGCACGAGCGAGGCGAACGCCTCCGGCGCCGCGATCGCGGCCGCCCGCGCGACCAGCCCGCCGAAGCTGTGCCCGACGACGTGCGCCGGACCGTCGCCGAGCGCGGCCAGCAGCTCGACCAGCTCGGCGGCGAGCGCGTCGACGGTGTACGCGGCCTGGTCGTCCGGGCCGTGCGACTCGAACTGCCCGCGCTGGTCGTACGCGACGTAGCGCACGCCCGCCTCGGCCAGCGGCGCCGCGAGCAGCGCGAAGTCCTCCTTGCTGCCGGTGAAGCCGGGGACGAACACCGCCGTCGCCTCCGCCGCCCCCACCGGCGCCACGTCGTGCACGGCCAGGTCTCCCCGCGTCACGCGTACGTGCCGCGTGGGCAGCGGCACCAGCGTCAGTCCCATGGTCACGGGTGCATCGTAGGCAAGCGGTGCGCCGCGTTCACCGGGGGTCGACCCGGTGCCAGGCCACCTCGGCCGCGCCGCCGGCGAACGTCGCCTCCACCCACGTCCCCGCCGGCTGCCGCCGGCGGTCGGTCGGCGAGCCCGGGTTGAGCAGCCGCAGGCCGCCCGGCGTCGTGGTGTCCCACGGGATGTGGCTGTGCCCGAAGACGAGCAGGTCGGCGGTGCCGCCGTAGGTCGCGTCCATCCGCCGCTCCCGCCCGGCGGACGCGCCGGTCTCGTGCACGACGGCCACCCGAACGCCGCCGAGGTCGGCGCGCGCCACCTCGGGGAGGACCGCGCGGATGTCGGGACCGTCGTTGTTGCCGAAGACGCCGACCAGCCGTGCCCGCGCGGCGATCTCCTCGACGAGGGAGGCGGCGACCCAGTCGCCGGCGTGGATCACGACGTCAGCGGCGTCGATGGCGGCCCACAGCGCGGCCGGCAGGTCCCGCGCGCGGCGCGGGACGTGGGTGTCGGCGAGGACGACGGCGCGCACGCCGTCGTTCCTGCCCCGCGGGTCAGACCCGCGAACGCACCTCGTCCACGGACAGGTGCGGGACGTTCATGTCGGTGACGCCGTCGAGGCGGCCGCAGCCGACGCAGCGGACGGCGAGGGCGAGCCAGGTGACGGTGGTGCCGCTCTCGACGTGCAGCCCGGCCGCGAGCTCGAACATGGACTGCCCGCAGGTGAGGCAGGCGTGCATCGGCGGGTGCGTCCAGTGCTCCGCCGAGTCGAGCAGGTGGTGCACGTCGCCGCAGGCGAGGCAGCGGCGGCGCGCGACGGCGTTGGCCGGGTCGGCCTCGACGTAGAACCAGGTCATCGCGTCGTCGCCGTCGTGCACCGGGTTCAGGCAGCGGCAGAGCAGCGTGAGGTTCACCGGGGGGCAGCCCTGGAGCCCCTCGAGCCAGTGCTGGAGGTCGTCGCTGTCCTCGCCGAGCGCGTTGCCGGCCACCTTCTGCATCGTCACGCGTACAACGTCGGCCGCGCGCGGCGCGCTCTTGAGGTCAGCCCTCCGCGGGTGCGGAGCCGGCGCCGCCGCCACGGCCGCGGCCGCCCCGGCGGCGGCGCCGCCGCGTGGCCCCGTCGCCCTCGGCGGTGGCCGTCGCGGCGGGCGCGTCGGCCGTCGCGGCCTCCCCGGCCGCCCCGGCGCGGGTACGCCGCCGCGGCCGGGCGCGCGCGGGCACGCGGGCGAGCGGGTTGCCGTCGTCGGACGCGGCCGGCGCCTCGGCGTGGCGGGTGCCGGTGTGGGCGCCGGCCTTGCGCCGCCGCCCGGTCTCGCCGATGTCCTCGATCTCCTCGGCGGCCAGCCCGGCGCGGGTGCGCTGGGCGCGCGGGAGCAGGCCCTTCGCCTCGCGCGGGATGTCGAGCGCCTCGTAGAGGTGCGGCGAGGACGAGTACGTCTCCGGCGGGTCCGGGAACGGCAGCGACAGCGCCTTGTTGATCTCGGTCCACTTCGGCAGGTCGTCCCAGTCGACGAACGTCACGGCGACGCCGCTCTCGCCCGCGCGGCCGGTGCGGCCGATCCGGTGCAGGTAGGTCTTCTCGTCGTCCGGGCACTGGTAGTTGACGACGTGCGTCACGCCCGCGATGTCGATGCCGCGGGCCGCGACGTCGGTCGCGACGAGCACGTCGATCTTGCCGGAGCGGAACGCCCGCAGCACCTGCTCGCGGGCCCCCTGCGCCAGGTCGCCGTGGACGGCGCCGGCGGCGAAGCCGCGCTCGACCAGGTCGGTGCCGACCTTGTCGCAGCCGCGCTTGGTGCGGCAGAAGACCATGGTCAGCCCGCGCCCCTCCGCCTGGAGGAGCCGCGCGAGCATCTCGACCTTGTCGAGCGCGTGCGCGCGGAACACGTGCTGCCGCGTCGTCGGGACGGTCTGCTCCTCGTGCGCCTCCTCCGCCCGGATGTGCACGGGCTGCTTCAGGAAGCGGCGGGCCAGCGTGATGATCGGCCCCGGCATCGTCGCCGAGAACAGCAGCGTCTGCCGGTCCGGGTCGGGCGTCAGCGCGAGGATCTTCTCAACGTCCGGCAGGAAGCCGAGGTCGAGCATCTCGTCGGCCTCGTCCAGCACGAGGATGCGCACGCCGGCCAGGTCGAGCCGGCCCTGGCGGGCCAGGTCGAGCAGCCGGCCGGGCGTGCCGACGACGACGTCGACGCCGTTGCGCAGCGCCTCGACCTGCGGCTCGAACGCCCGCCCGCCGTAGATGGCGGTGACGCGGACGCCGGAGGACTTGCCGGCCTTGGTGAGGTCGCTCGCGACCTGGACGCAGAGCTCGCGGGTCGGGACCACGACGAGCGCCTGCACGGCGTCGCCGCCGGGCTCGATGCGCTGGAGCAGCGGGACGCCGAACGCCAGCGTCTTGCCGGTGCCCGTCCGGGCCTGGCCGATGAGGTCCGCGCCGGTGAGCGCGATGGGGATGGTGAGCTCCTGGATCGGGAACGCCTCGGTGATCCCGAGCGCGCCGAGCGCGGAGGCGATCTCCGGTGCGGCGCCGAGTGCGGCGAACGTGGACAGGGCAGAGCCTTCCGTTCAGGCTCGGCTTCCTTCGGGCGCTGGCAGCGGCCCGGGTGGTCCCGGGGCGACGCGCGATCGAGGCCGAGCGGCGTTGGAGGGAGCGGACCGTCTCCAGGCCGCTCGTCCACCGGCACGACGTGCCGGTGCGTTCGTTCCGGCCCCAGTCTACTCCCCGCCGAACCAAGCCGGGCGGAACGGGCTCTTCCCGGCATGGCCGCCAAGATCGCCGTCGCGCTCGCGCTCGCCGCCGCCGCGACCGCCGCCCCCGCCCGCGCCGCCGCGCCAACGCCCCCGCCGACCGCCGTCGTCGCGGTCGTGGACAGCGGGATCGACCCGTACCACGCGGCGTTCCGTGACCGGTCGCCGCTCGCGTACCGGCACCCGTCGACGTACCTCCCGGGGTACCCGCGCAACGCCGTCGCGCTGCGGCTGACGCTCGACACGGCCGACTACTGGGCGGCCGTGCGCGCCGACTGCGCGCGCGTCTGGTCCAAGGTGAAGCCGGGCGTCCTCTACTGGTTCCCCGGCACGCGGATCGTCGGCGCGGCGAGCTTCGACCTCACGCGCGGCGTCGCGAGCTGCGACGCCGACCACCCCGGCGGCGGGCCGGTGCTGGACGAGCTCGGCCACGGCACGATGACCGCCTCCCGCGCGGTCGGCGCGCCGCACGGCGCCTGCCCGGCCTGCCGCGTCGTCTCCGTGCAGTTCCAGACCGGCTACGGCATCGCCAACGCCGTCGAGGCCCGCGACTCGGCCGTGCGCTCGCTGCGCTGGGCCGCCGGCAACGCCTCCTGGATCGACGCGCAGTCCAACTCGTGGGGGCCGCTGCCCGCGTACGACCCGACCGGCGAGGGCGGGCTGTTCTTCGACGACAAGGAGACCGCGAAGGCGGCCGAGGAGACCGCGCGGGCGCACCTCGCGTTCTGGTCGTCCGGCAACGGCGCCGGCGGCATCGGCGGCTTCGTCGGCATGCCCACCGTCGCCAACGCGCACATGACGCCGTCGGTGATCCGCGTCGGCGGCTACGACTCCGGCTACGTCGAGACCTGGCCCGGCTTCACCCCGCACGCCGTCGCCGACGCCTGCGACTCGTGGGCCGCGCAGGCGCAGACCACGCGGACGTTCGGCGAGCGTGTCGGCGGCGGCACGTCCGCCGCGTCGCCGTGGGTCGCCGGCACCGCCGCGTCGTACCTCGTCCACGCCCGCGGCCTCGCCGCCGACCACCGCACCGGCGTCCGGGCCGGCGCCGTCGTCCGCGGCCGCCGTACCCGCTCCGGGCCGCTGTCTGACGGCGTGCTCACGCTCGCCGAGTGGCGCGACGTCGCGCTGAAGACGCTGTCCGCGCACCCGGTGGCGCAGCCCGACGACGGCCCCGCCTGCACCGGTGACCCGATGTACGGCCCGGTGCCGGTGAAGTGGTCGGACGTGCCGGCCGCCGCGCCGACGTACCCGCTCATCGGCTACGGCGGCGCCGACGCGCCCGCCGCGGCCCTCGCGCGCCGCGTCCTCGCCGGCACCGCGCCGCTGCCGGACCGCGCCGACGCCGACGCGTTCTTCGCCGCCGACGCGCAGGCGCGGGAGGCGGCGCACACCGTGTTCGGCGGCGTATAGCCTGCGACGCGTGCCCGATGCCACCCGCGACGCCGTCGTCGAGCTGCTGGGGGTGCTCGCGTACGGCGAGCTGATCGCGTTCGAACGCCTCGCCACCGACTCCGCGCTCGCCCCCACCGTCACCGACAAGGCCGAGCTGGCCGCGATGGCGGTCGCCGAGTTCTCCCACTACGAACGCATCGTCGACCGGCTGCGCACCATGGGGGAGGACCCGGAGGCGGCGATGGAGCCGTTCGTCGGGGCGCTGGACGAGTTCCACGAGATGACCGCGCCGAGCGACTGGTACGAGGGGCTGATCAAGGCCTACGTCGGCGACGGGCTGGTGCAGGACTTCTACCGCGAGGTCGCGCAGGTGCTCGACCCGGAGACGCGCGACTTCCTGCTCGACGTGCTCGCCGACACCGGGCACTCGTCGTTCGCCGTGGACCGGGTGCGGGCGGCGATCGACGCCGACCCGGCGATCGCCGGGCGGCTCGCGCTGTGGGCGCGGCGGCTGGTCGGGGAGGCGTTGACGCAGGCGCAGAAGGTGGCCGTGCGGCGCGACGCGCTGGCGAACCTCATCGTGGAGCGCGGGGACCTGGCGGAGATCGGGCGCATGCTGGCGCGGATCACCGACCGGCACAGCGAGCGCATGTCGGCGCTCGGACTTTCTGGCTGAGGGCCGGAGTTCGGTAGCATCCGCCGCGACGGGCGGGCAGCAGAGAGGGACGCAATGGGTCGCGCGTACGACGCGTGGAAGAAGGTCCGGCAGGCGTGGGTCGAGTCCGACGCCGAGTCCTTGCGCGACGTCTACGCGCTCGACGGCGTGTACCTCGAGGCGTTGAACCCGCCCCACGAGGGCCGCGAGATGATCTTCAGCTACATCGAGGACTTCCTCACCGCCCGGCCGAACGTCGACATCGCGGAGACCCGCGTCATCGACGGCGGCGACGCGGTCGCGGTCGAGTGGCTGCTGTCGTACGACCAGCCGAACCGCCGCGCCACCAACCTGCGCCGGTGCTCGGTGCTGTCGGTGAACGACGCCGGCGAGGTCCAGTACCACCGCGACTACACCTGACAGCCAAACGCGCTCTCACCTCATGCGGGGTCCAGGATGCTGGATCGCCAGGCGGAGGAGGAGCGGGTAGTAGAGCTACCCGCGACGACGACAACGCCGCGAGCCGGCGTGCTGGGCACCGCCCCACAACGACAAAGACCCGGCGCCCCTACAACGCCGGGTCCTTGTCCTTCAAGCGGTCTAGATGTGGCTGCGCCTCGTCGTCCGGCGCAGCACGAGCAGCAGCACGACGGCGGTCACCAGGCCGGTGAAGAAGCCGGGGGCGTCGTCGTGGAACACCGCGCGCCCGACCAGGCCGCCGACGATGGTGCCGACGATGCCGAGCAGGATGGTCGCGCCGATGCTCATGGAGTCGCGGCCCGGGACGAGCAGGCGCGCGAGCGCGCCGACGACCAGGCCCATGAGGACGAGTCCGATGATGGTGCCGATCACGTGTGGTGCCTCCGGGTGCCGCGGGGTGGCTTCGCTACGCGGCATTCCCGGCGCGCGGGCGGCTATGCACGCGGGCGCGGAAACTTTTTCCTGACGGCGGGGACAGCCTCGCTACAGGCGCCCGAACCCGACGCGGCGGTCGTCCGGCTTCGCCATCTCGACGTAGGCGATCTTGTCGACGGGCACGACGACGCGGCTGCCCTTCTCGTCGACGAGGCTGAACACGCCGCCGTCGACGATCGCCTTGCTCAACGTCTTCTCGATGTCCTCGGCGCTCTTGTCCGTCTCCACGACGAGCTCGCGGGGCGCGTAGAGCACGCCGATCTTGACCTCCACCAGGTACCTCCGCGTCGTCGGGTCGTTCTCGTGCCGAGGCTAGCCGATGCGGGTGCCGCCCCGCCCGCCCGCGCGCTACGCCCTGCGCGAACTCGCCGCGCTACGTCGTGCGCGGGCCGCGGGACAGGCCGCGCCAGGCGAGCGCGGAGAGCAGCTCGACGGCGCGTTCCTTGGGGACCTCGCCGCCGCTGGCGAGCCACCAGCGGGCGGTGACCTCGGCGAGGCCGGTGAGGCCGACGGAGAGCAGCCGGGCCTCGGCGGCGCCGACGCCGGTGTCCTTCGCGATGGTGTCGGCGATGGCGGTGACGCAGGACTCCATCGCGTGCTCGACGCGGTCGCTGACGGCGGGCTCGTTGCGCAGGTCGCTCTCGAACACCAGCCGGTACGCCGCGCCGTCGCCCTCCACGAAGTCGAAGTAGGTGCCGATGGCGCCGCGGACGCGGTCGCGGTTGTCGTCGGTGGCCTCGAGCGCGGCGCGGACCTGGCGGACGAGCGCGCCGACGTGCTCGTCGAGCAGCGCGAGGTACAGGTCGAGCTTGCTCGGGAAGTGCTGGTAGAGCACCGGCTTGCTGACGCCGGCGTGCTCGGCGATGTCGTCCATCAACGCCGCGTGGTAGCCCTGCGCGACGAAGATCTCCTGCGCGGCGGTGAGGAGCTGGGCGCGGCGAGCGTTGCGGGGGAGGCGGCCGCCGCGCGGGGTGGCCGCGCGCTTCGCGGGCACCGCCGGCCGGCGTTGCGCCTGCGCCATCGTCGCCTCCTCCTCCCTGGTGCTGGCAGCGTATGCTACCCGCCAGTAACATCCGTGCACTGCCCCGTCCAGCCCGGAGGTCCTCCCGTGTCGTTCTCGCTCGCCCTCACCGAGGAGCAGGTGGCCACGCAGAAGTGGGCGCACGAGTTCGCGGAGCGGGAGGTCCGGACCGTCGCGAGCCACTACGACGAGACCGAGGACTTCCCCTGGCCGGTCGTCGAGAAGGCCCGCGAGGTCGGCCTCTACGGCCTGGAGTACTACCAGATGGCCGGCGCCGACGAGACCGGCCTCACCTCCGCGATCGTGTCGGAGGAGATGACCTGGGGCTGCGCCGGCATCGCCCTCGCCGTCTTCGGCACCGGCCTCGCGCTGGCCGGCCTGGCCGGCTCCGGCACCCCCGAGCAGTTCGCCCAGTGGGCGCCGCGGATGTTCGAGAAGGAGGACGGCTCGCTGGCGCTCGGCGCGTTCGGCGTCACCGAGCCCGGCGCCGGCTCCGACGTCTCCTCGCTGCGCACCAAGGCCGAGAAGGTCGAGGGCGGGTGGGTCCTCAACGGCACGAAGGTCTTCATCACCAACGGCGGCATCGCCGACGTGCACGTCATCGTCGCCACCGTCGACCCGACCCTCGGCCACAAGGGGCAGGCGACGTTCGTCATCCCGCCCGGCACCGAGGGCATCGCCGGCGGCAAGAAGGAGAAGAAGCTCGGCATCCGTGCCTCGCACACCGCCGAGGTGATCCTCACCGACTGCTTCGTGCCCGACGAGTGCCTGCTCGGCGGGGAGGACGTGCTGCGCCGCAAGATGGAGTCCGCCAAGACCGGCCAGTCGACCCGCAAGTCCGGCGCGCTGTCGACGTTCGAGGCGACCCGGCCGCTCGTCGGCGCGCAGGCGCTCGGCATCGCGCGGGCGGCGTTCGAGTTCTCGCGCGACTACGCGAAGGAGCGGATGGCGTTCGGGAAGCCGATCATCAGCAACCAGGGCATCGCCTTCAAGCTCGCCGACATGGCGATGGAGATCGACTGCGCCCGGCTGCTCGTCTGGCGCGCGGCGTGGATGGGCCGCAACTTCGTGCCGTTCCGCCAGGCCGAGGGCTCGATGTCGAAGCTGAAGGCCGGCGAGGTCGCCGTGAAGGTCACCGACGAGGCGATCCAGATCCTCGGCGGGTACGGCTACATCAAGGACTACCCCGTCGAGAAGTGGCACCGCGACTCGAAGATCTACTGCATCTTCGAGGGCACGAGCGAGATCCAGCGCCTCGTCATCTCCCGCGCCGTCGCGGCCGCTTCCGGGTCCTAGTCGGGGCCGGGGGGGGGGGG
>DASTMB010000021.1 GCA_035714365.1 Mycobacteriales bacterium
CGGTCTCCTCCCTGTCGCGCACACCCGCGGCTGCCGAGGTGTTCGTGCCCCGCGCGAACCGCTGCCGTCTGATCCACCCGCGTCCGCGTTATCGTGCGCACCGCGTCGATGCGGGGAGGTGTGATGCGCAGCGCAGAGGAGATCCGCGACGGCCAGCGCGCGGCGTGGGCCGGGCTGTCCGCGGGCTGGGAGAAGTGGGACGCGGTCATCATGGATCAGCTCGCGCCCGTCAGCGCGGCGATCATCGAACGGCTCGGCATCGCCGAGGACCAGCAGCACCTCGACGTCGCCGCCGGCACCGGCGAGCCCGGCCTGAGCATCGCGCGGCTCGCGCCGCGCGGGCGCGTCGTGCTCACCGACCTCGCCCCCGAGATGCTCGACGTCGCCACCCGCCGGGCGCGGGCGCAGGGCGTCGCCAACGTCGAGACGGCCGTGTGCAGCGCCGACGACCTGCCGTTCCCGGACGGGACGTTCGACAGCGTGTCGGTGCGGTTCGGGTACATGTTCTTCCCGGACGCCGCCAAGGCGACGGCCGAGCTCGCGCGCGTGCTGCGCCCC
Source organism: Mycobacteriales bacterium (assembly GCA_035714365.1). Classification (GTDB taxonomy): domain Bacteria; phylum Actinomycetota; class Actinomycetes; order BP-191; family BP-191; genus BP-191. The sequence continues at coordinate 559 of DASTMB010000021.1, forward strand.
GGCGGGCGGCTCTGCGCGGCCGTGTGGATCAGGCCGGACGCGAACCCGTGGACGACCATCGCCATGCAGGCGATCGCGTCCGAGGTGGCGTTGCCGCCGCCGGACCCGGACGGGCCGAACATGTACCGCTGCGCCGCGCCCGGCCAGGTCAGCGCGCTGTACGAGGCCGCCGGGCTGCGCGACGTCGCCGAGTGGGACGTCGGGGTCGAGCTCGTCACGCGGTCGCCCGAGGAGTACTGGGACATGATCAGCGAGCACGTCTCGCTGGCCGTCGCGGCGTTGCAGCGGGTCGACGCGGCGGCGCGGGAACGCATCCGGTCGCGCGCCATCGCCGAGGTGGCCGCGTACGAGCGGGACGGCGCGGTCCGGGTCCCCGGCGCCGCGCGCTGCATCGTGGGGACGCGCCCGGCCCCGCACGACACCTAGGCGTCCCGGGACGAAGACGGGATCGCCGGTGACCCGGCGATCCCGTCTTGGCCGCGTCGGCTACTCGAGGCAGAGGCAGGTCTGCGCGAACGTCGGGTAGTTGCAGATGGTGCACGCCGTCTGCGGGATGGTGGGAGGCGGCAGCGCGCCCGCCACCTGGCCCAGCTCGTCGTGGCGCAGCTCGGTGAGGACTTCCTTGGTCAGCTTGAGGGTGCGACGCGGCATACGCGTGCTCCGTTCGGTGGGGGATGGGGCGTCCTGATGCTCCTCCGCCAGGGCAGCGGTGGGAAGGGCCGGCCAGGTCCGGGCGCGGTCGCGGAGGTGAGCGCGTTCGAGCAGGATGGCCAGGTCCGGGTGCCCGGCGCGGCGCATCGTCGGCACGAAGGCCTGACCGGCGAACTCTCTCGGGAGGCAGGTGGGATCGCGATGGCGGTAGACGATCTGGTGACGCGGGTCGCTCCGGAGGAGCGGGTCCCGGGCGATCCGACGCCCGGCCTGACGCGCGAACGTGCGTTCGCCACGGAGGGCATGTGGGCCGGGTTCGCCACCACGGAGCCGCACACGACGACGGCGTGGCATCACCACGGCGAGCACGAGACGGTGATCTACGTCGTCTCCGGCGCGCTGCGCATCGAGTGCGGGCCGGGTGGCGCCCATGCCGTCGAGGCGGGGCCCGGCGACTTCGTGCGGGTGCCCCAGGGCGCGATCCACCGCGAGATCAACCCGGCCGACGTCGGGAACGACCTGGTCGTGATCCGGGTCGGTCACGGCGTGCCGACGGTGAACGTGGACGACGCGGCGCCGGGCTGACGCGCGTCGCCGCGCGCGTTCCCTTCGTATCGGCGGGGCTCTGCGCCGACGCGCCCGGGAGGCCTTCGCCCCCGGACGTCGAAGTCTCGCCGCACCCCCACCGAAGGAGACGCCATGCGTCGCGTCATTGCCGCCCTCGCCCTCGCCGGCGGCGTGCTCGCCACCAGCCCCGTTGCCGCGCACGCGGTTCCGGTCGGCGTCGGCAACGACCACGGCTGCTACTACGTCTGGATCAGCGCCAAGACCATCCCGCTGATCTGCGTCTCGCAGTCGTAACGCCGGACCGCCCACGGGCGGTGATCGTTTCCGTCGGTGCCCGGACGGGGACGAAGCCGTCATGGCGATCCTGGATCCGCCCGTTCACCCGCGTTCCGCGACCGACACGCGTCCGGACTGGGGCGGCCTCGCGGCCGTTCGCCGCGCGCGTGCCGGTCGCCGGGTCCTGCTCGTGCTCTTCGGAACGATCCTCCTGCTCGGCGCCACCGGCTTCCTCGGCGTGCGCGCCGGGACGAAGACCGCGTCGGGCGGCGGCTACGACCTCGTCGTGAGCTACCCGCGCGTGACGCGGCCTGGGCACGCCGTTCCGCTGGCGATCTCCGTGCGCAAGGCAGGTGGCTTCGGCGACGAGCCGGTGACGATCCGCATGACGACGGGCTACTTCGCGCTGTTCGACGAGAACGGCGTGCAGCCCGCGCCGAGCGCCGAGACGGCGACGGGGGAGGACCTCGTCTGGGAGTTCGACCCGCCGCCGGGCGACGTGCTGCGCGTCTACTTCGACACGCGTTCCGGCCCGAACCGCCAGCGCGGGACGTCCGGCACCGTCTCGGTGTTGGAGGACGACCGGCCCGTCGTCTCGCTGCGCGTCACGACGCGGGTGATGCCCTGATGGACGTCGTCTGGCGCGCCACCGTCGTCTACGCGTTCCTGTTCCTCTTCACCCGCGCGCTGGGGAAGCGCGAGCTGGCCGAGATGTCGGCGTTCGAGCTGCTCGTGCTCGTGACGATCGGCGACCTGGTCCAGCAGGGCGTGACCCAGGAGGACTTCTCGGTCACGGGGTCGGTGCTGGCGGTCAGCACGTTCGGGTTCCTCGCGCTGATCGGCTCGTACGTGTCGTTCCGCCTGCCGCGGACCCGTCCGGTCCTCGAGGGCCGGCCGGTCGTGGTGTTCCACCGCGGGCAGTGGCTGGACGAGGTGCTGAAGGTCGAACGCATGACCCGCGCCGAGGTCCGCGAGGCCGCGCGCAAGCAGGGCATCGCCGACCTCGCGGGCGTCAGCATCGGCGTGCTGGAGCCGGACGGGCGGTTCTCGTTCGTCACCGGCGACGGCGAGCAGCACGAGCCCGACGAGAAGAAGGCCGGCTGATGCCTACGTGACCGAGAGGTAGTCGACGGCGACGGCGGACGTGGCTCCGGTCGTCGTACCGGCCGCGACCACGAGGATCGTGTGGCGAGTCGTGCTGCTGAGCCCGGCCAGCGAGAACGCGAGCTGCTGGTACTGCGTCGATCCCGAGGAGAGCGAGACGGTCGCCTTCCCGACGCCGTCGACGTAGATGCGCGCGCTGCCGCTGCCCGCCGACTTGGTGACGTAGAGCTTGACCGCGGTGCCCTTGAACGTCAGCGAGTACGACGGCGCGCCGCCCGCGTCGCCGCGGTGCGTGACGACGTCGTACGACCCGCCCGACGCCGCCGTCGTCGCCACTCGCCGGAACGCCTGGACCGCGGCGGTCTCCGCGACCGTCGTGGTGCCGTTGCGGAGGTGGTCGAGCGCGACGTCGGTGCCCTGCGAGCCGGACGGCTTCGTGCCGAGCACCCGAACCTGGACGCTGTGCGTGCCGGCCGCGAGCGCGGCCGACGTCCAGAGCTTCACCTGGTACGCGGGTGAGGACGCGTAGAACGAGAGGGTCGCCTTCTTCACGCCGTCGAGGTAGACGTCGCCGTAGCCACCCGTGGGGAGGCGCACGCCGTGCACAGCGACGGTCTGGCCGGCCGCGACGGCGACCCGCCACGTCGCGCTGGTCCCGGACAGGTTGCTGACGATGTACGCGCCGCCGCTCGCGGCGGAGGCCGTGTCGCGGTCCCACGACTCGCGCAGCGCGGGGGACGTGTTCTGCACGACGCCCGACGCGCGGACCGCGAACGTGACGGGCGCGAGCGCGTTCCCCGCGACGTCCGCGATCGGCGACCCGAGGGACACGGTGTACGACTCACCGGGGACGAGCGGCGACGCCGGCGTCCAGGATGCGGTGGTGCCGCTCGCGCCGACCGACACGGTCCCCGCGAGCACCGTCGACTGGCCGGTCACGCGGACCTGGAACGACGACGCGCTGACGCCGGTCACCGGCTCGTTGAACGTCACCGACAGCGGCGCGGTGATCGCCGGGCTCGCCGCGGGTCCGGTCGCCGTGGGTGCGGTGGTGTCGACGACCCACGCGTACGACGCCCAGACGTGCTGGCCCGACGTGTTCGTCGCGTCCGCGTAGTAGACGTGCTGGCCGTCCGGAAGCGACTGGCCGAGGAACTCCTTCGGCGTGCCGTCGGAGGGGCAACCGTCGTAGACGGGCCCCTCGTCGATGTGGCAGCTGATGCTCATGGCCTCGCCGGTCGGCTCCGTCGCGGTGAACGCGAACGTCGGTGTCAGGTCGTTGGACCGCGCCGGCGGGTGCTGCGTGATCGTGACGACGGGCCGGCTCGCCGGCAGGCACCACGTGACCCACGTACCGCGCGTCCCGGCCTCGATGTGCGACGACGACGTCCAGTACGTCGTGTTCGTGCTCGGGTAGGAGACGTGCGTCTCGCCGCGCCACGTGCCGGGGGTGGGGACCCCGTCGTTGCCCGACAGGATGAGGCCGCCCGAGCCCGTCCGCGTGCCTGGGGGGCACAGCCCCTGGCCGGGACGCTCATAGCTGACCGAGAAGTACGTCGTGCTCACTACCGGCGTGACGCCGATCCAGCCCGCGGGCGCGCAGTACGCCTCGACGTGCAGCGACGACGACACCGGGCTCCACCCGGCGGCGTACCAGCCCTGCCCGTTCGTGCTGGGCGACATGAGGTCGACACGGCGGTTGTTGGAACCGATGAAGTTCCAGTCGGCGGCGCCGGTGATCGCGAGCATCCCGGTCGGGCACGTCACCGTCCCGCCGCCGAGCCCGGAGGCGTTCGAGCCGAAGTCGCCGGAGACCAGCGTCAACGAGCCGACCTGCGAGTCGAGCGCACAGCTGGCGGCCACGGTGACCGACATCAGGCTGGCGCTGTAGTTGTGGCCGATGACGACGTACTGCGCGCCGTTGCGGTACTCCGCGACCCGCTCGAACGAGCCCATGTCGCTGACCGACTCGATGCCGCCGCCGATCGGGATGTATCCACTGGGGCACGTGGCGTAGCCGGCCGCCAGGCTGTTGGCGTTGATGTAGAACGTCGCGGACTGTCGCGGCGAGAACCGCCACGGCGTCGACGCGGCGTGCGCCGGCGGCGCGAGCACGAGCAGCTGGCCCACCACGAGCGCGGGCACGGCGAGACGGGCGGCGAGACGTACGGCGGACATGACCCTCCCAGGCATCGTCGCCAGTCTGCTCGGCACGGCGAGGTCGCGTCCACGGAAACGCCCGATACGTGCGGCTTCCGTCGGGTGGTCACCCCGCCGTCGCCGAGACGCGACAGCACGTCGGGCATAGCGCAGGCAGCCCGAGGCGATCACGGTGAGCGCCAAGACCATCCGCTCATCTGCGTCTCGCGGTCGTAGCGCCGCTCACGCGGGCGGGAAGAGCCGCCAGGCGCCTTCCGACACGACCTCCACCGTGCCGTCGACCACCAGGAGTGCCGTCGCGTCGTCGATGGCGTAGGTGGGCACGGGTAGCCGCGCCGCCCACGTCCGCGCGTTGGCCATCGACGCGCTGCCGTGGTTCGGGTTGTCCAGGTGCGGGATCACCGTGAAGTCCACGAACCCGGCGCCCGCGGCCGTGACGAACGTCATGCCGACGTCCCCGAAGGCCACCTCCTCCGAGGAGAGCACGGGGGCGCTGTGCGTGAGCGGCTCGGTGTACGTCTCGCCGAACGTCCTCGCCGTCGCGATCGCGCCGGCGCTGGTGCCGACGTACACCAGCCGGTCCAGCGACGGCAGGACGTCGGTCAGGCCGGACTCGCGCAACCAGTGGCTCAGGTACACCGGGTCGCCGCCCCACACCAGCAGCGCGTCCGCGGCCTCCACGCCGGGCAGCCAGACGTCCCGGTCGATGCTGGGGAGCGCGGTGAGCTCCAGCAGGCCCACCGACGCCCACCCGAGCTCGGCCAGCGGGGTCGGCGCCTCGCCGCGGACGAGCCGCGCCGCCATCACCGGCCCCACGCCGAACGGGTAGATCCCCGTCGGCACGAGCAGCGCGGTGGACTCCTCGATCGGCTTGCCGAGCAGCCGGACCAGCGCGTCGCGGATGCTCGCGTTGCTGACGCCCGACGAGGTGAGTAGCAGCTTCATGGGACCCACAATGCCGCAGCCTCGGGCGTGCCGGCGGGCGCGCCGCCGGGACGGGGGGTCAGGCGGGGCCGCGCAGCGTGACGAAGATCGCGCCGCCGACGCGCTCGCGGACCGTCGTGCACCGCGCCGCGGTCGGGACCTCGGTCACCTGCGGCGCGCTGCTCAGGCCGGCGTCGCGCACGGCCTTGTCCACCAGCGCGCGCGTCGCGGCCAGCGGCCGGCACTGCTTCACGATCTCGCGCAGCCGCCCGGCGAGCGCGACGTGCCCGCCCTGCTCGGCCGCCGGGTCGGTCTCGCGGCCCAGGAGCCAGACGGTGCGCGCGACCGGGTCGGCGACGCCGGCGTCCGTGCAACGTCCCGCCTCGCGCGGCGTGACGGTCCAGCCGGCGAGCGCCGTGCGGGCGACCTCGGCGCGCGCGAAGGCCACCGCCTCGGCCTGCGTGAAGCAGCGCGAGCTCAGCCCGGCGACGTAGTCGTCGAGCGACTCCTGGAGGTCGATGAGCGCGACGTTCTGGCCCTGGCCCGCCGGGAGCCGCGTGCTGCCGGCGGGTGCCGGGTCGGCGGCCGGCTGCACGAGGATGCCGCCGTGGCCGTTGTCGTACGCCGCCAGCGGCGGCGCCGCGACGCCGAGGTCGCGCGTCCACTGCGCCGCGCAGTCGGCGACGGGGTCGCCGGAGACGGCGGTGACGATCGACGGCGAGCCGCCGATCTGACACTGCAGCGACGTGGTGTCGCGCGGGTCGCCGGCGTTGACGATCGCCCAGGCGATCGTCCCGGAGGCGGCGAGGGTGACGCCGGTGACGCCGGCGACGAGCCGGGCGCGGCGGCGACGGCGGGGGGAGGGAGCAGCGGGTACGGGCATGGCCACGATCCGTTCGAGCAGGGCCTCGCGGGCCTCGGCGCCGGTCGCTCGGGCCACCTGCTCGTCGTCCACGCGCGCCAGCCGGCGCACCGCGTCGTCGTTGCTCACAGGCCGTCCTCCGTCGTCCCGGGACGGGCGATCGCCCGTCGTGGCGTCGCATGTCCGGCCGCGGCCGTGCGTTGCAGTTCCCGCCGGCGGGCCTCGGCGAAGCGGTGCCGGGCCCGGTGCAGCCGCACCCGGACGACCGGGCGGCTCACGCCCAGCGCCACGGCGAGCTCCTCGTGCGTCAGCCCCTCCCACGCCACGAGCGCGAGCAGCTCGCGGTCGCTGTCGCTCAACGCCGCGAACGCCCGTGTCACGGAACCGTCCGGCTCCGGCGCGGGCACCGCTTCGCCGAGGACGGCGAGGTCGGCGGCGAGGCGTTCGGTGAGCGCGGTGCGGCGGCGTTCGCCCCGGCGGTGGTTCGCCAGCGTGCGGCGCGCGACGCCGTAGACCCACGGCCGCAGCTGGTCCCCCGCGGGCGCGTCGTCGAAGCGGCGCCACAGCGTCAGGAACGTCTCCGCCACGACCTCGGCGGCGTCCTGCGGGTCGGCGAGGCGGCGCGCGGCGTAGCCGCACACCGGTACGTAGAGCGCGCGGTATGCGCTCTCGAACAGCTCGCGCCGTTCGTCCTCGTCCACCGGCCGCCCACCTGTCCTCGCCCCGTCGCCAGGCACGTGTCCGGCACGGGCGCGAGCGTTTCACCCCGGCTGCCGCGGCGTGCGGTGCCTCTGCGCTGTCCGGGTGACGCCGCCGTCACACACTCCTCGGCCTGTCGCGCACGGTGCTCCAACTTGCAGGCAGAGCGCGCGCCTGCTTCCGCTCCCGGCGGACGAAGGCGGCTGCGCCTACGCTGAAGACCGTTCCACCCGCGCCAACCATCGCCGCGACCTTGTCGTCGCGGAAGATGACCGTCGCTGCCGTGATCACGACCAGGATCGCGGCCGCCCTGGCGAGCCACAGCATGAGGTTCTCGAGGAACTTCGTCCGCCGGAACTGGTGCACCGGCGCGTCAGTACCTCTTGGTGCAGTAGGTCGGGTAGCTGTCGATGTTCAGTGCCTGGCAGGCGCGGACGTAGTAGCCGAACCCGACCATCTGCGTCCATGCTGTGTCGGGGCCCGGGCACGGCGCCTGGACGCCGAACACGCCGAACTCGCGGTCCTCCCGATCGTACGCGCGGATCTGGCCGTACGCCGAGTTGCAGTCGGCTGGTCCCTGCCAGACCTGGGTCGTGACCCGGGTCCACGCGGCATAGCACGCGTTCGAGAACCGCAGCTCGTAGTGGGCGCCGTCGGTCCACTCCTCCAGCGTGGTGGCGTCGACGTCGCAGTGCATCGCCTTCGGGTCCTTGCCGGTGCAGTCGATCGCGAAGCAGCCGGGCGAGATCGGCGTCGTCGCCGGCGGCGGCGGGGGCGGCGGCGTGGTACTTCCGGCGTCGCCGTTGCCGCGGTACACGACCGTGCCGTAGGCGTAGACCTGGCCGATGCCGGACATGGCGCCGTACCCCTGGCCGTCGCCGGTGACGCCGACGCCGACGATGCCGTTCGTGAAGCCGCTGGGGTTGCCGCGGTAGACGACGTTGTAGGCGTAGACCTGGCCGCCGGTCGAGATCGCGACGTATCCCTGGCCGTTGCTCGTCACCGCGATCGACTTCATCTGTCCGGTGAAGCCGCTGGGGTTGCCGCGGTAGACGACGTTGTAGGCGTAGACCTGGCCACCGGTCGAGATCGCGACGTAGCCCTGACCGTCGGGTGTCACGGAGACGCTCGAGATGGTGCCGGTGAAGCCGGCCGGGTTGCCGCGGTACACGGCGGTGCCGTAGGCGTACACCTGGCCGGCGGAGGAGATGGCGACGTAGCCGAGGCCGTCCGCGGTGACCGAGACGTCGACGATGTCCCCGCCGAAGCCGGCCGGGTTGCCGCGGTACACGGCGGTCCCGTAGGCGTAGACCTGCCCCCGGCTGGAGATGGCGACGTACCCGAGCCCGTCGGCCGTCACGGAGATGCCGACCATCTTGCCGGTGAAGCCAACGGGGTTGCCGCGGTACTGCACGGTGCCGAACGCGTAGACCTCGCCCGTCTCGGCGATCGCGGCGTAGCCCTGACCGTCGCGAGTGACGCCGATGTCGGTGAACGTCCTGGTCGCGGCGGATGCGGGCGGCGCGGCCGACACGAAGCCGATCATGACGGCGACGGCCGCCAGCGAGCGGACGAGGCGGCGCGTCGGACGGGTGGATCGCATGAGTCGAGCCTCTCTATGACAACGGCGTTACCGCGCCGGGACGACCCGGTCGACGGGACACGCGACGACTACGAGAAGATGGCGCTGACGAGTTCGCGGTAGGACGACACGCGAGGCCCCCCTCTGCGTCCGGCGACGATACGAAGGGGGGACGGGGCTGTCTAGGGGGGTACGCACCGTTACGACCTGATCGGCATGCAGCGTCTCAGCAGGTTCGCCCGGGGTCTGCCAGCGATCTGCCAGCATCCGGCCGTACGCGATCGTGAACGGCCCGCCCCGAGGAGCGCAACCGCAGGTCAGACGGGTGCGCCGCCAGGGACTTGAACCCCGAACCCGCGGATTAAGAGTCCGCTGCTCTGCCAATTGAGCTAGCGGCGCGCTAGCGCGGACGACTCTACACGAGCCACGCCGGGCGACGCGCGCCCGTTCCCAACGCCGCCACGCCTCGTTACCGTGTCAGGTCACCCGAGCCGAGCAGTGGGGGGTTCCGCCATGCGCCGCGTCCGCCGCGCCGTTGCCGTCGTGCTCGCGGTGGTGACGCTGACGGCGCCGTACGCGCTGGCGGCCGCGCCGCCGCCGCGGCTGTGCGTGGAGCCGGTGCTGACCTGCCCGAAGCCGAAGCCGGCCCCCGCGCCGAAGCCCAAGCCGAAGCCGCGCGACCTGAGCGCGTACCACGGGCTGGGGACGTGGGTGGACGCCTACGACTTCTCCCGCGAGTACAAGGGGCGCATCGCGCCGAGCGCGGTGGACGACATGGCGGCACAGGGCGTGAAGACGCTCTACATCCAGGGCGCGAAGGACCGCAACGGCGGCGAGACGGGCGTGCTGAGCCCGGACCTGCTGGGCGACTTCCTGGAGCGGGCGCACGCGAAGAAGATCAAGGTGGTGGCGTGGTACCTGCCGCGCTTCGTCGACGCGAACAGGGACTGGGGGCACCTGGACGCGCTGCTGAAGTTCCGCAGCGCGCACGGGCAGGCGTTCGACAGCATCGGCGTCGACATCGAGTCGACGGAGCAGAGCGACCTGAAGACGCGCAACGACCGCCTGGTCGCGCTGTCCACGAAGCTCCGCAACGGCGCGGGCACCATGGCGACGAGCGCGATCGTGATCCCGCCGGTGGTCACCGACAAGATCAACACGAAGTACTGGCCGGACTTCCCGTGGGAACGGCTCAAGGGCTCGTACGACGTGTGGATCCCGATGGCGTACTACACGAACCGCACGAAGCAACCGGAGTGGCGCGACGCCTACAAGTACGTCACGGAGAACGTGAAGCTGCTGCGCGGGCACGTGGGCAGCGCGGCGGTCGTGCACGCGGCCGGGGGAGTGGGCACCGACAGCACGAGCGCCGACTACGACGGGCTGGTGCGCGGCGCGACGGATGCGAAGTGCGTGGGCGCGTCGAGCTACGACTACGGCGTGACGGCGCGCGGCGCGTGGGCGACGCTGCGGAAGAGCCCGAGCTAGACGACCCGCTGCGAGGGCAGGAGCGCGTCGTCGCGGGAGTCGTAGACGGGCATCTCCTCGTCGAGGTGCGCGAGCACGAGCGCGGGCCGGATCGCCGACGACGGCGGGCAGGCGACGCGGAGGTCGCGGTGATGCTCGTGCGCCATGGCGCAGCCGCGGCGGAGCGCGCGCACACCGCCGGCGAGGATCGTGCCGCTCTCGCTGAGGTCGACCACGACGTCGTAGCCGTCGCGGGAGACGAGGCCGGCGATGGCGCCGCTGACGGCGGGCGCGTTCGCGGACGTGATGTCGCCGCGCACGATGAGCAGAGCGACCCTGCGGTCCTGGTCGAGGTCGATGTCGACGCTCACGGTGCGCCTCCGGGGGCTGCGCGTTGGACTAGTACGAACTAGTCATCGGCGCAGCGCAAGAGGCTCTGTACAGAGCAGCCCTAATTCACCCGTTCGGCGCAGAACGGCTAGGCGTGTCTCACGAGTCCGCCGGCCTGCTGCGCGACGCCCAGCGCGGCACCTCCCCGCTGGGTGGGCGGGGGGTTTGTCGTCGTCGCCGATAGCGCTGCTATCGGCTGCTCCTCCGCCTTGCGATGCACCGCCCTGGACGCCGCTCGCGACGGCCGGGACCCGTGAGACACGCCCTACGCGGGCAGCGGCCCCGGCATGCCGAGCAGGCGGCCGCGGCCGAGGGTGGCGCCGAGCTCGCGGGCGGTGGCGCGGCGGGCCTCGGTGTCGACGCCGAGCGCGACGACCTCGATGCCGCGGCGCTGCGCGTGCTCGAGCATGGCGCGCACGGTGTCGCCGAGCATCGAGGGGTGCCGGCCGGGCTTGTCGAGGTCGAGCTTGACGACGTCGGGGCGGACCTGGTCGAGCAGGCCGACGGCGCCGGGCACGTCGGCGACGTCGTCGGCGACGACCCGCCAGCCCCAGCCGCGGAACTCCTCGACACCTGGACGCAACGACGCCGGGTCCTCGAACGCGTGCGCCGGCACCTCGGCGGCGACCCGCACGGTGCGCCGGCCGCGCCCCCAGGAGGTGGCGAGCCGCGGCGGGCAGGCGGAGCGGTACGTCTCCGGCTCGGGCGTGATCCACAGCTCGACGTCGACGCCGCGCTCGACGAACACGTCGAACGCGAGGCAGCGGAACGCCCAGTCGAGCCGTTCCACGAGCCCGAGGCCCTGGGCCGACTCGAGCAGCGCGAGCGTGCTGTTCAGCTCGGTGCCGGCCTGGCCGCGGCCGGTCGCCTTGTAGCCGACGAGGGTGTCGTCGGCGAGCGAGCGGACCGGCTGGAAGTCGGGGCCGAGCTGCTCGGGGCGCTCGATGAGCGCCTCGATGAGGGCGCGGTCGTTGCGGAGCTTCTCGACGGAGGACAGCAGTGACATGCAGTGGGCTTCGGCAGGAACGGCCCTCAGCCTGAGACCAGGCCGAACGTGTGCTTCCCGATCGCGGGCACGAACTTGAAGCCGTGCCCGGAGCACGGCGAGCAGATCGTGACCGGTCCGGTGCGCCGGAGGACGAACGACTCGTCGGGCGTGGTCGTGTAGAGGCAGGAGTCGGCGCGGGTGGCGACCGGCGTGGCGCCGGGCAGCCACTCGGCGGCGTACGCCTCGACGCGGGCGACCGCATCCGGGTCGACGGGCAGCCGCGCGGCGGGGTCGACGACGCGGCCGCTGCCGTGCTCGCCGACCTTGACGCCCTCGCCGGGCGCGCCGAGGCCGTACATGAGGACCTGCCCGCCGGACCGGTGGTGGACGAACGACGGCCACGCCTCGTCCGACGGCAGGTAGACCGGCTGCTCCTGGGTGACGCGGAACGGCGGCAGGTCCCGGGTGACGTCGCGCGGCAGGTCGCGGAGCAGCCCGGGCAGCCACGCGCCCGCGGCGACGACGACGGCGCGCGCCTCGACCTCGCCGGCGTCGGTCGACACGACGGCGCCGTACGCGGTCTCGCGCACCCCGAGCACGGTGGTCGAGAACCGCACGTCCGCGCCGTGCCGGGCCGCCTCCGCGTGCAACGTCGTCACGGCCGCGTCGGCGTCGAGCCGGCCGGCGTCCGGCTGGACGACGACGTCCCCCTCGCACCGCAGCCCCGGCCACCGCCGGGCCGCCTCGGCGGGGGAGAGGACGGAGAACGGCACGTCCGCGCCGCCGAGCGCGGACGCGACGTCGGCGACGAGCCGCAGGTCGCCGTGGTCGACGCCGCCGGTGACGTCGAGCAGCGCCGTCCCCGACTCCTCCTCCAGCGCCCGCCACAGGCCGAACGCCTCGCGGGCCAGCGCCACGAACACCGGGTCCGCGTACGCGAGCCGGAAGATGCGGGACCGCCCGTGCGAGGAGCCGTGCACGTGGTGGCCCTCGTGGCGTTCGAGGAGGACGACGGACCGCCCGGCGCGGGCGGCCCACCACGCGGTGGCGGAGCCCATCGCGCCGCCGCCGGCGACGACGAGGTCGGCGCGTTCCACGCCGGGCAGGCTACGCCGCCACGCAGGAGCGGGGGCACGGGCGGCGAACACGTGGTCGCCACGAGAAGGGCGGCCCCCCGCACGACGCCGCCCGGCTCGCGGCTGCTCGTGCCGATGACGCCACGAACTGTGAAGGAGCCCCCCGCACATGCGCCGTCTGCTCGCCCTCCCCCTCGTCGCCGCCTCGCTCGCGCTCGCCGCGCCGGCGCACGCCTCGTTCGAGGTGTGCACGCCGACCACCGTCGGTGCCTGCGTCACCTACACCTGCGTCGACATCTGCGGCCCCGAGGTCGGCTACTACACCTACTGCCACCAGACCGACCCCGCGACGATCGTCTGCCCGCTCTACCAGGCCGTCGTCCGCGCCCTGCACTCCTGACCCCGCGAAAGGAACCCCTCATGCGCCGCCTGCTCGCCGTCACCGCGATCGCGTTCGCCGCGGTCGGCTCCACCCTCCCCGCCCACGCGGAGGACACCTGTTACTACACCGTCGCCGGCAACACCGGTGGCGCCGGCGTCTGCATCCACCCGGACTGCTCGGAGGAGTGCTACCCGCCGTCGGTGTACCCGATCTGCTGGACCAACGCGCCGATCCAGTCGCAGTGCGCGTTCAGCCCGCTGCCGTAACCGTCACCACCTAGAGGGGGAACGA
>DASTMB010000022.1 GCA_035714365.1 Mycobacteriales bacterium
ATCTCGCGGGCGCTGCACGCGGGGGCCGGGGCCGGTCCGCAGGGCGCCGACGCCGTCCTGGGCGCCGCCCGCGCCGTCCTCGCCGAGGCGCCCGGCCTGCAGCAGGACTACCTGGAGCTGACCGATCCAGACCTCGGGCCCCCGCCGCCCGCCGGCCCGGCCCGGCTGCTCGTGGCGGCCCGGGTCGGCACCACCCGCCTGATCGACAACGTAGCCGTCACCCTGAAGGGCGCCTGATGTTCCGCACCATGCTCAAGTCGAAGATCCACCGCGCGACGGTGACGCAGGCCGACCTGCACTACGTCGGCTCGGTCACCATCGACGCCGACCTCATGGACGCCGCCGACCTGCTGCCCGGCGAGCAGGTGGCGATCGTCGACGTCACCAACGGCGCCCGGCTGGAGACCTACGTCATCGCGGGGCCGCGCGGCTCCGGCGTGATCGGCATCAACGGCGCCGCCGCCCGGCTGGTCCACGCCGGCGACATCGTGATCATCATCAGCTACTGCACGGTCACCGACGCCGAGGCGCGGGAGCTGGAGCCGAAGGTGGTGTTCGTCGACGCGGGCAACCGCATCGCCGGCACGTCCCACGACCCGGCCGACGCGCTGCCCGCCGAGCTGGACGGGCTGGGCGACGACGCGCGCGACGTGAGCCGCGGCGACCTGCGCACGCACCTGCTCCGCGGCGACGTCGTGCACGCCGAGGAAGTCATCTGGTGAACCCCGCGCTCCCCGGGCGCCTCGCCGCGCCGGACCCGGGCTGGACGCTGACGGCCGACGTCGTCGTCGTCGGCTCCGGCATCGCCGGGCTGACGGCGGCGTTGCAGGCCCGCCGGGCGGGGCGCGTGCTGCTCGTCACGAAGGCGCTGGTCGACCACTCGGCGACGCGCTGGGCGCAGGGCGGCATCGCGGCCGCGCTGTCGCCGCTGGACTCGCCGCGCGAGCACCTCCAGGACACCCTCGTCGCCGGCGCCGGCCTCTGCGACGAACGCGCGGTCGAGGTGCTCGTCACCGAAGGCCCGGCGCGGGTGCGCGAGCTGATCGAGCTGGGCGCGCGGTTCGACATGCGCGACGGCGAGCTGGCGATGACCCGCGAGGGCGGCCACCTGCGGCACCGGGTCGTGCACGCCAAGGACGCCACCGGTGCCGAGGTCGAACGCGCCCTGGTCGACGCGGTCCGCAACGCCCCCGAGATCGAGCTGATCGAGCACGCGCTGGTGCTGGACCTGCTGCGGTCGGCCGACGGCCGCGCGGCCGGGCTGACGTTGCACGTGCTCGGTGAGGGCACCGTCGACGGCGTCGGCGCGGTGCTCGCGCGGGCCGTGGTGCTGGCCTCCGGCGGGCTCGGCCAGGTCTACGCGTCGACCACCAACCCGTCCGTCTCCACCGGCGACGGCGTCGCGCTCGCGCTGCGCGCGGGGGCGGTCGTGCGCGACCTGGAGTTCGTGCAGTTCCACCCGACCGCGCTGCACCTGCCCGGCGGGCTCGGCGGGCAGCAGCCGCTCATCACCGAGGCGATGCGCGGCGAGGGCGCGGTGCTCGTCGACGCCGAGGGCCGCCGGGTGATGGAGGGGCTCCACCCGCTCGCCGACCTGGCGCCGCGCGACGTCGTCGCGAAGGCCATGAGCCGGCTGATGGCGCGGCAGGGCGTGGACCACCTGTACCTCGACGCGCGCGGGCTCGGCGCCGACCTGCTGCTGTCGCACTTCCCGACGATCGTCGCCCGCTGCCGCGAGTCCGGCGTCGACCCGGTCGTCGCGCCGATCCCCGTCGCGCCGGCCGCGCACTACGCCAGCGGCGGCGTCCAGACCGACCTCGACGGGCGCACGTCGATCCCTGGGCTGTTCGCCTGCGGCGAGGTCGCCTGCACCGGCGTCCACGGCGCCAACCGCCTCGCCTCCAACAGCCTCCTCGAGGGGCTGGTCTTCGCCACCCGCATCTGCGACGCGCTCGCCGAGGGGCTGCCGCCGCAGGCCGAGCCGGTGCCCGACGCCGCCGTCCCCGGCCTGGTCGACCCGGCCGCGCGCGGCGAGCTGGCGCGGGCGATGACGGAGGGCGCGGGGGTGCTGCGTTCGGCCGACTCGCTGGAACGCACCGCGAAGCAGCTCGACTCCCTCGCCGGCCGGCCGGACTCCGAGCCGCGCACCGAGTCGTGGGAGACCACCAACCTGCACGCCGTGGCGTCCGCGATCGCGGCCGCCGCCGCGGTGCGCGAGGAGACGCGCGGCGGCCACTGGCGGGAGGACTTCCCCGAGACGAGCGACGCGTGGCGCGGCCACGTGACGCAACGGCTCGTCGACGGGCGGCTGGTCAGCGAGTTCGTGCCGTTGGAGGGCGCCCGATGACGTTGTCCGCGATCGTCGCCGAACGCCTCGCCGCGGCCGGGCTGGACCCGGTCCACGTGGCCGACGTGGTCCGCCGCGCGCTGGACGAGGACCTGATGGGCGGACTCGACGTGACCAGCGTGGCGACGGTGCCGTTCGACCACGAGGGCGTCGCCGACATCGTCGCGCGGCAGCCCGGCGTGGTGGCGGGGGTGCCGGTGGCGGCGGCGGTGTTCGAGCTGGCGGCCGACGACGACGTCGACGTGACGCTGCGCCTCTCCGACGGCGACGACGTCGCGCGCGGCGACGTGGTGCTGACCGCGCGGGGCCTCACCCGCACGCTGCTCACCGCCGAGCGCACCGCCCTCAACCTCGCCTGCCACCTCTCCGGCATCGCCACCGTCACCCGGCACTGGGTCGACGCCGTCGCCGGCACCAAGGCGCGCATCCTCGACACCCGCAAGACCACGCCCGGGCTGCGCGTGCTGGAGAAGTACGCCGTGCGCTGCGGCGGCGGCAGCGGCTACCGGATGGGGCTGTCCGACGCGGCGATGGTGAAGGACAACCACGTCGTGGCCGCGGGCGGCGTGGCGGAGGCGTTCCGGCTGGTGCGGGAGACGTTCCCCGAGGTGCCGGTCGAGGTCGAGTGCGACTCGGTCGAGCAGGTCCGCGCGGCGATCGCGGCCGGCGCCGACCTGCTGCTGCTCGACAACATGACGACCGAGCAGCTCCGCGAGGCGGTCCGCGTCGCCGAGGGGCGGGCGCGGCTGGAGGCCTCCGGCGGCATGACGCTGGAACGCGCCCGCGACGTCGCCGAGACCGGCGTCGACTACATCTCGGTCGGCGCGCTCACCCACTCGGCGCCGGTGCTCGACCTCGGCTTCGACCTGCGGAGCGCGTGATGCTGCTCGCCGTCGACGTCGGCAACACGCACACCGTCATCGGCGTGTTCCGCGGCGACGAGCTGGTCGACCACTGGCGGATCGGCACCGACGACCGCCGCACCGCCGACGAGCTGGCGCTGCTGTTCCAGGGGTTCCTGGCGCTGCACGGCATGTCGTTCGAACGCCACGTCACCGGCGTCTGCGTCGGCTCCGTCGTGCCGAGCGTCACCCAGGCGCTGCGCGAGATGACCCGCCGCTACTTCCACTACAACGCGGTTGTGGTCGAGCCGGGCGTGCGCACCGGCGTGCCGATCCTCACCGACAACCCGAAGGAGGTCGGCGCCGACCGGATCGTCAACGCCGTCGCCGCCGTGCACCTCTACGGCGGGCCGTGCGTGGTCGTGGACTTCGGGACGGCGACGACGTTCGACGCGGTGAGCGAGCGCGGCGAGTACCTCGGTGGCGCCATCGCGCCCGGCATCGGCATCTCCGTCGACGCGCTGTCGGCGGCGGGCGCGCAGCTCCGCAAGGTCGAGCTGGCCAAGCCGCGCTCGGTCGTCGGCAAGTCGACGGTCGAGGCGTTGCAGTCGGGCATCGTCTACGGCTTCGCCGGCCAGATCGACGGCATCGTCGAACGCATGGTGAAGGAGCTGGGCGGCCACGCCCGCGTCATCGCCACCGGCGGCCTCGCCCGCGTCGTCATCGAGGCGAGCGCGCTGATCGACGTGCACGAGCCATGGCTGACGCTGGTCGGCCTGCGCCTCGTCTACGAGAAGAACGCCGGGCCGGACGCGCCGTAAGTCGCGCGCGTCCGCCGCCGTCCGTCCCCTACGCTCCACCCCGTGACCGAGCCGACCGCGCCCGCCCCCGACGACGACCTCCCGGAGCAGATGCGCGTCCGCCGGGAGAAGCTCGACCGCCTGCTCGCGACCGGCGCGGAGGCGTACCCGGTGGGGTTCCCGCGGACGACGACGTTCGCCGAGCTGCGGGAGGCGTACGGCGCCCTGCCGCCCGACACGTTCACCGGCGACCGGGTCGGCGTCGCCGGCCGCGTCGTGCTCAACCGCGTCACGGGGAAGCTGACGTTCGCGACGCTGCGCGACGGCACCGGCGACTGCCAGGTGATGCTGTCGCTGGACCGGGCCGGCGAGGAGGCGCTGGAGCGCTGGAAGGCGTTCGTCGACATCGGCGACCACGTCGGCGTCGAGGGGGAGGTCATCACGTCCCGGCGCGGCGAGCTGTCGGTGCTCGCCGAGCGGTGGGAGGTCACCAGCAAGGCGCTGCGGCCGCTGCCGGACAAGTGGCGCGGCCTCTCCGACGTCGAGTCGCGGGTGCGGCAGCGCTACGTCGACCTGATCGTCAACCCGGACGCCCGCCGGATGCTGGCCGTGCGCAGCGCGGTCGTGCGGTCGTTGCGGGAGTCGCTGACCGGGCGGGCGTTCCTCGAGGTCGAGACGCCGATGCTCCAGCCGATCCACGGCGGCGCCGCGGCCCGGCCGTTCCAGACGCACCACAACGCGCTGAACCTGCCGTTGTTCCTGCGTATCGCGCCCGAGCTGTATCTCAAGAGATTGCTCGTCGGCGGCGTGGAACGCGTGTTCGAGATCAACCGGAACTTCCGCAACGAGGGAATCGACACGCGGCACAACCCCGAGTTCACGATGCTCGAGGCGTACCAGGCGTACGGCGACTACGACTCCATGGCGGAGCTGACCCGCGCGCTGATCCAGGAGGCCGCGCTCGCCGCGACCGGGTCGCTGGTCGTGCCGACGCCGGACGGCGGCGAGCTGGACCTGTCGGGGGAGTGGCCGAAGGTGCCGGTGCTCGACGCCGTGTCCAAGGCCGTCGGCACCGAGGTGCGGCTCGACGCCGGCGTGCCGGCGCTGCGGGTGCAGGCCGACGGCGCCGGCGTGCCGGTCGACCCGGCGTGGGGGCCGGGGCAGATCGTGCTGGAGATGTACGAGCGGCTGGTGGAGTCGCGCACCGTGGAGCCGACGTTCTACGTGGACTTCCCGAAGGACGTGTCGCCGCTGACCCGCGAGCACCGGGCCGACCCGTTGCTCGCGGAGCGGTGGGACCTGGTGGCGCTGGGCCGCGAGATCGGCACCGCCTACAGCGAGCTGGTCGACCCGGTCGAGCAGCGTCGCCGCCTCACCGAGCAGGCGGCGTTGAAGGCCGGTGGCGACGCGGAGGCGATGTCGCTGGACGAGGACTTCCTGCGCGCGCTGGAGTACGGGATGCCGCCGACCGGTGGCATGGGAATGGGCGTCGACCGCCTTGTCGTGCTGCTCACCGGAGCGCCGAGCATCCGCGACGTCATCCTTTTCCCGTTGCTTCGCCCGGAGTAGCGGCGTGTTGGTTTTGCACGACGCCGCCACAAGGGGGACGATTCGCACGCTCGGTAAATCCCCCCAATGCCCAGGGAGTCAATGTGGCGCAGAAGATCCAGGTCATGCTCGTGTGCGACGTCTGTGAGGGCGGCAAGCCAGGGAGCGAGACGATCCCCTTCGCGGTGGACGGCTCGTCCTACGAGATCGACCTCTGTGACAAGCACGCGAAGGGGCTGCGCGACTCGGTCGCGTCGTACGTCGGGGCCGCCCGCAGGGCGTCCGCCGGCGGGTCCCGCCCGCGTGGCCGCGGCGGCCGCGGCAGTGCCGCCGACCGCCAGCGCACCCAGGAGATCCGCGCCTGGGCGCGCAAGAAGGGCATGCAGGTCTCCGAGCGGGGCCGGCTGTCCAGCGAGATCGTCGCCCAGTACGAGGCGGCGCACGGCAAGTAGCGTCCCGGGCACGGGGGACCCGGCCGCCCGCACGGCCGGGATCCACACAGCAGTGACCGAAGGCCCGCCCCTCGCCGGGGCGGGCCTTCGGCATTGGGGGTTTGGGTGACGGGACCGGACGGGTGGTGTCCGGAGGGGGTCCCGCGACTGAAGGAGCGCCGAGCGCAGCGAGGCGCGGGACTAGCTGTACTCACCAGGGACGTTGGTTGAGGTCGTGTGACGACACGATCTGAGTGATCTTGAAGGCGAAGACCTCCTGTCGTGGAGTGGAGCTGTCTAGGAACCGCTCCGCGAACAGGAGGTCTTCGTGTCTCACGCTA